>NZ_CP079737.1:1802606-2103040 GCF_019916025.1 Paraclostridium bifermentans
TTATACTTCAAAATAGTTTTTATAAATTAAATTTAAAGTTAATTTATAATGTAAAATATAAAATTCAATTTTATTTCTTTCCTTATTTTATAAATAAGCTTTTCTTTTTAAAGACTTTGTCTAAACATGTCTCATTTTTAATTAACTTTAATATAATATAGTATAACAATTTTATTAATAATACTTTTATTATTTTTTAAATTATATTTTGATAATACTTTATTTTTTTAATTTTATTAGGAGGCATTATAATGAAGCTTACACAAGAACAATTAATACTTAAAAGAGATAATAGATGTATAGAGTGCGGATGCAAATTAAATGGTTTATCATACTCTACTTACTTTGAACAAAATACAAATGTAAAAAATTTCAAATCTAATTTATGTCCAAATTGTTTATCAAATAAAAAATAGACTATACTTTTGTATAGTCTTATTTTGCGCTATTAATTCTTTTATTAACTTTATTTCCTAAAATCCAGAACACCAAAACTAATATTACTAATGATGTAACTTTTAGAGGATCTGTTATAAAAGTTTTTATATCATTTCCTATGTAACTTATGACTAAAAACATAATAAATTTACCCAATATCATCCCCGGTACAAAGTTACTTAATTTCATTTTTGATATTCCAGCAGTTATAGTTATTAAGAAATCAGGTATAAAAGGACATAAATAAACTATAAACATCATACTAAATCCTTGCCTTTTTACCCACTTTTTAAATTTATCTACTTTTTCGTTATTTATTCTTTTTATGAGTTTAGAATCTGAAAATTTTCTACAGATTAAAAATAAAACTATTGAACCTACAACTGATCCAACCCAAGATACTGAAAATCCAAGTCCTATTCCTAAAACAAACGCATTAGCTCCTACTATAGCAACCAGTGGTAATGCCGGTATAAAAGTTTCTACTATTATTATTATAAATCCTACTGCAGCCACTAATAATTTATATTCTTGCAAGCTATATATTATTTGTTCCATATATTAGCACCTACCTAACCTAGACTTTATCTATATGTTTTAATTTTTTTATAAATTTAACTTTATATTTTTTATACTTATTATTATATTCAAAGTTATTATATATATTTAATAAAATCATATTTAAAAATATTTTTTAATATTAATTTATTATTTCAAATTATTTTAAAATTTCCACTAATGGAAAACATATTCCCTTTATAAGTAAGTTTTTGTTATACTATACTCTATGGAATTATGCCAAATATTTTTGCGAGGTGTTTTATGGAGAAAAACGTTTTTAGGGATTTTTTATTACAGTCTTTAGGACTGGTGGTTGGATGTATTTTTATGAGTATAGGAATAAACATGTTTTTTAAACCTTATACAATTGCACCTGGAGGACTTAGCGGTCTTTCATTAGTTTTAGGAAAACTTACAGGTCTTCCTATTCCTGTTGTAATGCTTGCTATAGGTATTCCTTTAGTAATATTTTCAATTAAGATCTTGGGAGTTAAAGATTCTATAAAAACTCTTATTGGAATGACTGTGTTTTCTATAGTATTAGGTGTTACATCATCGCTATCTAATTTTGATGTAACAAAAGATGTATTATTATGTTCTATATCTGGTGCATTATGTCTTGGCATTGGACTTGGTATAGTACTAAAAATGGATGCTTCTACAGGAGGAACAGATCTTATTGCACTTATGCTAAATAGAGCTTTCCCAAGTATCCCTCTTTCAAAGTTTATGGTTATATTAGATGGTATGGTTGTTATATCTGCTGGTATCGCTAGTAAAAACTTAGAAACAGCGCTTTACTCAGGAGTAGCACTTTACATTATAGTTAAAATAGTTGATGCGATAGTTTCTGGTCTTAATTACTCAAAAGCATTTATGATTATATCTAATGAGTCTGATATTTTAAGAGATGGCATAACTAAGGAACTTGATAGAGGTGTAACTTTCCTTCAAGGTAAAGGAGGATATACTAATGAAGATAAAAATGTTTTATTAGTAGTTGTTTCTAAAAAACAAGAAGTTCATCTAAAAAAAGTAATAAAAAATATAGATCCATCAGCATTCATAATTGTTAGTGATGTTCATGAAGTTTTAGGTCAAGGATTTAAATCAATAGCATAGTAACATTCTCCTCTTGAAATCATAATTTACTTATATATGATTTTAGGAGGATTTTTTATGTCTAATGCTAATTATGGAGACTTAATATGTTCAGATCATGGATTGTATAAGCATTTTGGCATATATATAAATGAAGATTGCGTTATACATTATGATGGAAAGATAGATGATAAATTTTTACGTAAGATGTGTATTAGAAAAACTAATATGGATAGATTTTTAGCTGGTAATGAAAACTTTAAAGTTTGTAAGTTTAAAAATAATTTTACAGAACCTTGTGAAGTTGTGCAAAGAGCTAATTCTCGTATTGGAGAGCAAAACTTCAATATAATTTTTAATAACTGCGAACATTTTGGACATTGGTGTAAAACGGGAGTTAGTAAGTCCAATCAAGTTGATTTTATAATTTTAATTATAATTTTCACTATATTATTAAATTACTCTTTATAGATATAAAGAGTTTTTTTATTAATAAATTTATTTATTTTTACTTTATTTATATAAATTGCAATTTATATTGCAGATAAAAATAAACAGATATACAATATAATTGAAATACATTTTTATATTTAATTTTTCAATATCATTTCAAATTTAATCTTTAAACTAAATCCTTAAATTTTCAATACTTAATTATAAGATTTTATTAAAAAACACATATTACTTTAAATTATTGTGTTATCACAGAATTTTTCTATTTTTTGATTCATAACTACATATTGAAAAATTCTTTGATATATATTGTGCGTACTTTTTATTTAAAATAGTATGCAAAATAAAATAGCAAAGGGGTTGTGTTATATTGGAGTTACTAACAAAAATCGTAGAATCTGTAAATGGTGTTTTGTGGGATAAGAATATTTTGCTATTCTTGCTTGTCGGAACAGGTGTATGGTACACATTCCAATTAAAGTTCATCCAAATTAGAGGTTTTGGAGAAGGTTTTAGAAGAACTTTTGGTGGCTTATTTAAAAGGGGTGAAAAAGCTGATAAAGATGGAATGTCTCAATTTCAATCTTTATCAACTGCAATAGCTGCTCAAGTAGGTACAGGTAACTTAGCAGGTGCCGCTACTGCAATAGCTGTTGGAGGCCCTGGTGCAATATTTTGGATGTGGGTCAGTGCCTTTTTCGGTATGGCAACAATTTATGCCGAAGCAACAATGGCTCAAAAATACAAAAGAATAGGTGCAGATGGTACAGTAACAGGTGGTCCTGTTTACTATATAGAAGCTGCATTTAAGGGTAAGTTTGGTAAAGTTTTAGCTAGCTTTTTTGCTGTGTTTATCATATTAGCATTAGGATTTATGGGAAATGCAGTTCAATCTAACTCTATAGCAGACGCTTTTGATACAGCATTTGGTATAAGTCCAGCTGTTATAGGTATAATTTTAGCAATACTGTCAGTTTTAATATTCTCTGGTGGAATAACTAGAATAGCAAAAGTTACAGAAACAATAGTTCCAATTATGGCATTATTTTATATAATAGGTGCGTTAATTGTAATATTAGTTAATTTCAAAAACATTCCTTTAGCTTTTGAAGAAATATTTGTAGGAGCTTTTGCACCTCAAGCAATAGCCGGTGGTGTTGTAGGAGCTACTATTCAAAAAGCTATGAGTAAAGGTGTAGCTCGTGGATTATTCTCTAATGAAGCTGGTATGGGTTCTACTCCTCACGCTCATGCAGTTGCAAAAGTTGACTACCCTTCAGAACAAGGATTCGTTGCTATGATGGGAGTATTTATAGATACTTTTGTTATATTAAACTTAACTGCTTTAGTTATAATTACAACACGTTCAGTTACTCCAGATGGATCTCTTATAGGAACTGCTCTTACTCAAGCTGGATTCTCAGCAGTATTCGGTAAGTTCGGAGATATATTTATAGCTATTTGTATGTTCTTCTTTGCCTTCTCTACTATAATTGGATGGTACTTCTTCGGAGAAGCTAATATAAAATATTTATTCGGTACAAAAGCCGTTAAAATATATGTAGTACTTGTAGCTATTTGTGTTTTCCTTGGTACATTGGGTGAAGTATCAATAGTATGGACAATGTCAGATATGTTTAATGGATTAATGGTTATACCTAACTTAATTGGTCTGTTAGCTCTTACTGGAGTTGTTAAGTCCGTTCATAACGATTATATCCGTATAAACGGTGGAATTAGTAGCAAAAAGAAAAAGAAAAATCCTACCGCTTAGGTTTATATAATAAAAAGCACTCTATTTAAAGAGTGCTTTTTTTAATTCATTAACAAATATATACAAACTACCATAATATATAAGGACAACATCTACGGGAGGTATATCATGAAATATTTTATTAAAGTCGAAAAAAATGTAAGGTTATTTGTTGAGGATATAAATAAGGATTCAGAGAAAGCAATATTATTTGTTCACGGTTGGCCTTTGAACCACCGTATGTATGAATATATAATTGAAAACTTTGCACAAAAAGGGTATAGATGTATAGCTATAGACCTTAGAGGATATGGAAAATCTGATAAACCTTCAGCAGGTTATGATTACGATAGAATGGCTAAAGATATAAGACATATAATTGAAGCTCTCAAACTAGAAAACATCACTTTAATGGGTCATTCTATGGGTGGTGCAATCTGTTCACGATATATGGCTAAATTTAATGGTTACGGAGTTTCTAAGCTCTGCTTACTTAGTGCTGCCGTTCCTAAATGGGTAAAATCTATTAGTTGGCCTTATGGATATACTATAGATCAAGTAAACAGTATTATAGATAATTTTAAAAATGATAGACCTAATGCAATAATAACTACATCTGAATCATTTTTCTATAAATTCACTAGTCAAGGAATATTGGATTGGTTCTTTGACATGTGTTTAGAAGCTGCTGGGTGGTCTAGTGTAAATTCACTGTATGCACTTAGAGATGAAGAAGTATTTAATGATTTATCTAAGATAAAAGTACCTACTCTAATATTACATGGTGTACATGACACGGTATATCCATATTCTTTTGCTGAATATATGAGGGATACCATAGAAAATTCTACTCTAGTTTCTTTGACCGATGGAGGTCATGGAGCTTTTTATGAATGTAGGAATGATATAAATAAATCTCTTGAAGCTTTTATAAATATAGATCATATTAAATAAATTCTTCATATATCCGATCAATTAAATTACTAATAACTAAGTAGGAATAATTTATACTCACATGGAAATCATAGTCGTATACTAAATTTTAAAAGGAGAATAAGATTATGGTTTTTCCAACTTCATTTCCAAAGCAACATCAAGATTGTCAACCAGGACTTGAGTATAAGATGTCACCAAGTCCTATATATGACAGTCCATTATATAATAAACAAAATGATAAATTAAAAGATAAAGTGGCTATCATTAGCGGTGGAGATAGCGGAATAGGAAGAGCAGTTTCTATTGCTTTTGCAAAATCAGGATGCGATATAAGCATAATATACTATAACGAAGATGATGATGCTATGGTCACAAAGAAAAAGGTTGAAGACGAAGGTCGAAAATGCCTTTTAATTAAGGGAGATATAAAGGACAGTAAGTTTTGTAAAGAAGCTGTAGATACTACTTTAAAAGAATATAAGAAAATAAATATATTAATAAATAATTCAGCAGTACAATACACACAACAAAACTTAACCGATATAGATGATGAACAATTTGATAAAACTTTTAAAACTAATGTCTATGGAGCATTTTATCTAGCAAAAGCTGTACTACCTCATTTACAATGTGGTGATAGTATAATAAATACAACATCTGTTGTTGCATATCATGGACATGAAACACTATTAGACTACTCTATGACTAAAGGCGCATTAACAACATTCACTAGATCTTTATCTATGCAATTAGCAACAAAAGGAATAAGAGTTAATGCCGTAGCTCCAGGACCTATATGGACTCCATTAATACCTTCAAGTTTTTCTGAACAAGAAGTTGCAAAATTCGGTAGTAATAATCCAATGAAAAGAGCTGGTCAACCAATAGAGTGTTCAGGTGCTTATGTATTTTTAGCAAGTGAAGAGGCTTCTTTTATAACAGGTCAAACTATACATATAAACGGCGGAGAAATAATAAATGGATAGTTATAATAATTTTTAAACATAAAAACACTCAATCTATATAATATAAATTGAGTGTTTTTATTTTAAATGTTTATCGCTCCTAATTACATACTAAGAAGCTTTTCTTCTATATATTCATTAAATGGTTTTCCTGCTATTGTTACTGGGCCTTCCCCAAATAAATCTACTGTAATATTAAAGAAATTGATTATTAATTTATTTTCATCTATATAATATTCATCTATATGCCCTGGAATAAATATTACCTCATATTCTTCCTTACTTAATTTATCTTGCATATAGTCTAAATTAAGCTGCTTTACTGGTGCTATCATCATATTTGTAAATTCCAAATCTTCAAGCATCCACATATGTTTATTCCAGTATCTACTTTCTTTTTTTGTTGGTTTATTCAGAAGCTCTCTGTTTGAAATTGCAGAAAGTACCTTTCTTACAGATTCCTTTGTAAAGTCTTCATCATATAGATATTTCATATCAGTTTCATCCGCTAGTCCTATAAAAAATGAATCTGCTATCTTTTCCTTTTGATGTACTGAATCCCAAATATAAAGCATCATTTCTAAAATTTCACGTTTAATTACAATTTTAGCCAAGTTAAATCCCCCTTTTTTCTTTAAATATTTTTTTATCTGCGAACTACTCTACACTTAAATTAATCTTCAGTTTCTGTTCCCAGTAGCCCCCCTAATTGGCTTGTGAATAGAAACAACTCTGATTGAATATTTTACAGTTTTGAAAGTTCTACCATACTACCAGTATATCACAAAATCAGGAATATTACCTCTTTCTATAATTTTTTAACCAATATTATACCATAATTTTACAACAATTCTAAAAAAATACCTCCTACATTTGAAAAAGTAGAACATTGACGTTCTTCATTTTATCAAATATAAAAGGTATTCCAAAACCTATATTATTAAGTTTTAATACTATCTAATACACATTAAGTGCCTTTAAATAATCATTAGCAATTATTTCTTTGCATCTCCGTACATTTCTTTTAATTGCTTTTGTATTTCTTTATTATCTAAATACTCATCAAGAGTAGTTTTTCTATCCATTATTCCGTTAGGAGTTATCTCTATTATTCTATTTGCAAGAGTTTGTATCATCTCTTGGTCATGAGAGTTAAATACTAATACTCCTGAGAATTTTTCTAAACCTTTATTTACAGAAGTTATAGATTCTAAGTCTAAGTGGTTAGTTGGATCATCTAATACTAAAACGTTAGCGTTTGATAACATTAACTTAGATAACATACATCTAACTTTCTCTCCTCCAGATAAAACTTGAGCTTCTTTTAAAGCCTCTTCTCCAGAGAATAACATTCTACCTAAGAATCCTCTTATGAAACTTTCACTCTTTTCTTCAGAGTATTGTCTTAACCAGTCAACTAATGAGTATTCTACACCATCAAAGTATTTATTGTGGTTTTTAGGAAGGTAACTTTGAGAAGTTGTTACTCCCCATTTGAAATCTCCACTATCAGCTGTATCTTCTCCCATTATTATGTTAAATAATGTAGTTATAGCTATCTCATCTCCTAAGAATGCTACTTTATCTTCTCTATCTAATCTGAAAGATACATTGTCTAATACTTTAACACCATCTACAGTCTTAGTTAAGTTGTTTACTTCTAAAACTTCGTTTCCTATTTCTCTTTCAGGAGTGAATCCTACATAAGGATATCTTCTTCTTGATGGTTGTATATCTTCTACTTCTAACTTATCTAATTGTTTCTTTCTAGAAGTTGCTTGCTTAGCTTTAGAAGCATTTGAACTGAATCTAGCTATGAACTCTTTTAATTGAGCTATTTTTTCTTCAGCTTTTTTGTTTTGATCTTTAGCTAATTGTAATGCTAATTGGCTTGACTCATACCAGAAGTCATAGTTACCAACATACATTTGTATTTTACCAAAGTCAACGTCAACTATGTTTGTACATATTTGGTTTAAGAAATGTCTATCATGTGATACAACTATAACTATAGAATCTTCTAAATCCATTATGAAGTTATTTAACCAGTTTATTGATTGGAAGTCTAAGTGGTTTGTAGGCTCATCCATTATTAGTATTTCTGGCTTACCAAATAAAGCTTGAGCTAATAATACCTTAACTTTATCTCCACCTGTTAATTCCTTCATTTGCTTATAATGTACGTCTTTAGCTATACCAAGACCCATTAATAATTTTTCTGCAGTTGTTTCTGCATCCCATCCATCAAGTTCAGCAAACTCACCTTCAAGTTCAGCAGCTTTTATACCATCTTCTTCAGAGAAATCTGGCTTCATGTATAATTCATCTTTTTCCTTCATTATTTCGTATAGTCTAGCATGTCCCATTATAACAACATCTAAAACTGTGTTTTCTTCGTATTTGAAGTGGTCCTGTCTAAGAACTGACATTCTTTCTTTTTCAGTTATAGATACATTTCCAGTATTTGCTTCTATATCACCAGCTAATATTTTAAGGAAAGTTGATTTTCCTGCACCATTAGCTCCTATTATCCCGTAACAATTTCCTTTAGTGAATTTTAAGTTAACATCTTTGAATAACTCTTTATCACCAAATCTAAGTCCTACATTTGTAACTTGTAACATTCGCATATTTCCTTTCTACTACTAAAATTTATAAAATTTTACAACTCTTCTAATGATATAACAAAATTGTAACTTAGTCAACTCTATAGAACCAATAAGTTTATTCTGTATAAGTTGGAATTACACAAAAAATATAGAAAGGTATCTATTTAAAAGACCTTCCTATATTTTATATCTATTTAGCAAAGTTACAAGCAGGATATGTACAAATATCGCAGCTCATGCAAAGACCTCCATGACCATATCTTGCTATATCTTCTTTTGTTAATTTCTCATCTATTAAAATTCTCGGTAATACAACATCTAAAACAGTAGTTTTCGCGTACATAGCGCACCCTGGTATCCCAAGAATCGCTGTATCTTTTTTATAACTTAGTAAAAACATAGCCCCAGGAAGTATCGGTGAACCATATGTTACAACTTCAGCTCCAGACATTTTTATAGCTGCCGGAGTTAAGTCATCTGGGTCTACACTCATTCCCCCTGTGCAAAGTATAATATCTGCACCTTGATTTAAAAAGTTATCTATTGCATCTTTAATCATTTCCGTGTTATCTGGACAAACTATCTGCCCTAATACTTCGCATCCATAAGAATCCATTTTATCTTTCATTATAGGCCCAAATTTGTCTACAATTCTCTTGTAATAAACTTCATTACCTGTAGTTACTATTCCTACTTTCTTTTTCTTAAATGGAACAACTTTTATTAATTTTTCGTCTCCTACAACAAGTTTAGCTTTATCTAGCTTCTCTTGTTCTACCATTAAAGGTATAACTCTTGTTCCTGCAACTTTAAGGCCCTTATGTACTTTATAATTATTATGTAAAGTTGACATCATTATATCATCAATACAGTTTAGCTTGAATAGTCTTTCAATATCTATTTTCAAAAGACCATCAACTGTAGATATAAAGTCTATTTTCCCTTCTTTGATTTCACTGAATTCTAAATTTTCCCCTGCCGTTAAATCTTTTAAGAATATAGCTCCATCATTTTCATGCACCATACCTTCAGTAGTTTCAAATACATATAGATGATCTTTTCCTAATGATAAAAGTTTTTCTATATCTTCTTCTTTTACTACATGACCTTTTTTAAATGCTCTTCCCTTAAATTCACCAGGTATTATTTGTGTTATATCATGACATAACACATGTCCTATGGCATCAATTGTTTTTATTTGTTTCATATACCCTCCCCTAGTTGCCTTTTAATTTTTTTAAGTTTTCATAATCTAATTTTGTATCCACATCTAAAAGTGTGTATTTACTTACATTTACATACTTTATTTTATCATATTCATTAATAACTTTTTTACCTTTTTCATCATTTTTTAAACTTAATAAATTATTCTTTAAACATGTGGGAAATATAACTGGGTTCCCAGTTTTATTATCACATCTTGGTATAACTATATATTCTTTGTTTTCCCCAAATTCATTAATAAGTTCTTTTACATCATCATTGTTTATTAGTGGCTGATCTCCCACAAAAAACATATATCCATCGCATTTACCACTATTTCTTATCCCTAACTTTATAGATTCACTTTGACCTATCTTCGCATTATCATTTAATACAAATTTAAATTGATATTTGTTTGCAATTTTTAAAACTTCTTCATACTGACTGACCACTATAACTTCTTTAAAGTCACATTTTTTTAAAGCTTCAAATGTATTTTCTATTATTGTTCTTCCATTGAAATCCATCAATAGTTTATTTTCTCCCATTCGTCTCGAGAATCCAGAGGCCATTACTATAGCACTAATCATATTAACCTTCCTTATAAAAGTTTTTGATTAAACTTCCATATATTATTTTTATACTTTCATCTTCTTTCTTTATCATACTAATAAGATTATCAACTAATTCTTCCCTTTTTTCATTATCTACTTTATTTATAAATAATATTTTTTCTCCAATTGAATTTTTAAATAATCCATTTCTATTTAGAACTATGTTTTTAAGATTTTCTAAAGTAATTCTGCCTTCTACTTTCCCACAAATTTTTAAAAATTCATCTAATCTATGTATATATCTATTACTTATATACATATCGTATGTAGTTATATCTAAAACGCCAATATTTTTAGTTGTTTTAGGATGAACTAAAGGCTCATCATATCTCCATCCTTTTAACTTTTTTCTTTTTGATCCATCTCCTTCAATCAAACTTATATCAAACTTATTTATAAATTCATCTAGTTCCTCATAGTTTAATCCAACTACTTTATTTTCTTCATTTATATATTTACCACAAATAGTAATACCTTTATCCAAGATAAAGGTATTACTCTTATCAGTTAGTATAATATTGTTATAGTCACTTGATTTTGGAATATATATTTTTGTTGTAGTAGTTAGTAAAACACTATATTCACTAGAGAGTTGTTTGCTTAAATAAGTTATCAAAGAGGTTTTACCTCCAGCTCCAACAACAGTTATAACGTCATTTTCCTTTATCTCTAGTAATTGTTCTAGCATACTTACCTCCAAATTTACATATTATCTACTGCATTTTTTAATCTTTCTAAAGCTTCTTTAACAGTAGATATCGGGCACCCTATATTCATTCTCATAAATCCACTACCACCTTTTCCAAAAGCTGTTCCAGTACTTAATGCTAATTTAGCCTTTTCAAGGAAAAATATTTCTAATTCTTCATCCGATAATCCCAATTCTCTACAGTCTAACCAAGTTAAAAACGTTCCTTCTTGTTTTATCACTTTAATTTTAGGTACATTTTCATTTACAAATTTTAATACATAATTGTAGTTACTTTCTATATATTCAAGCAACTCTTCAAGCCATGTTTCTCCTTTATTATATGCTGCAATTAAAGCCTCCGCACCTAAAACATTAGGAGTTGTACTGAATAGTTCTTTATATCTGTTTCTTAATTTTTCATCAGTTATAATAGCATTTGAAACATACAATCCAGCTAGGTTAAACGTTTTACTAGGAGCTGTTAAAGTTACTATGTTATCTTTATAATAAGGTGCTACTGTTGTCAATGAAGTATGTTTATATCCCTTAAATACTAGATCTGAATGTATTTCATCACTTATTATAAAAACTTTATAACTTTCACATATTTCTAATATTCTTTCTAGTTCTTCTTTAGTCCATACCCTTCCTATTGGATTATGAGGATTGCATAATATAAGAACTTTAACACCTGTAGATATTTTATTTTCAAACTCATCAAAATCTATTTCATATCTATTATCTTTTATAAATAATTCACTTTGAACTACATCGCATTTATTTTCATTTAATACTCTAAAAAATGAATGGTAAACAGGAGATTGAACTAATACCTTATCATTTTCTTTTGTTAAAATTTTCAGTAAGAAATTTATAGCTGTTACTACTCCTGGAGTGTATACTACATCTTCAACATTTATATCTACATTATGTCTATTTTTCATCCATTTTACAACAGATTCATAATAACCATTAACTGTATCATATCCTAAATTTCCTGTAGATAGTTTATTTTGTAATGCTTTAGTTATTTCATCACAAGTTTTAAAATCCATATCTGCAATCCACATCGGAATTATGTCATCTTCATTTGTATTGAAATTTTCTTTGTATTTATCATATTTAACAGCATTTGTTCCAAGTCTATTTACTCCCTCATTAAAACTATCCTTATACATACTCATCCCTCCCTGAATTTTATTTTACATATTTTAAATTTTATATTAATTCTATAAGTTTTTCAAGTTTCATAAGAGTTTATATCTTATTTTATACTTAATTTAAAGCATTTTTTCTCTTTGAAAATTTATAGATCAAATAAATGTATAGTATATCAAAGAATTGAATTAAAGCTATTATAAATAATTCAGTAGTTATTGATGGTATCATATTAGTAAATTTTAAGATAGCAACAGTCAATGTTCCCATCCATTTGAATATAGCTATATAGATAGACTGACCTGAAGTATTTCCTCTATTCAAAAGCATACTTACAAACAATATAGACATTATTAAGTTTTGTATATTCGCAATAAACCCAGATGTTTGAGTTATATCATCCTTAAATAATATAGAAAAATCATTTACAGATAAAATCATAAATAATATCGAACAAACTAAAATAAATACAGTAAAAATGTATAGTGATTTTTTGCTTATAATACCTATATATTTCCTAGATTTATATCCATATTTGAAAAAAGTGTATAATATTATTAAATCAAGTAATAACCAAGTTAAAAATATTATTTTTGCAAAAAGTAAATTCCCTGGAGGATATATAAAACTAAAAGTAAACTCCCAGGCCAGATTAAGACTTAGCGCAAATAAAGGCATTCCATAAGTTTTATCTTTAAAGCTTTTATGTATTATCAATATATAAGCTATACTCCAAAATACTCCACACAAAACTTGTAAACATAATTCAAATTTCAATTTTCCACCCCTATATTAAATCTATTATACAAATTTGTATATATAACTATTACAATTATATATAGTTAATAAATTATAAATCATTATTAAAATTAAAAAGACCTATACACTTAGTATAGGTCTTTTTTTTGCATTTATTTATTATCTATCTAATTTTAAGTAAGCTTCTAATCCTTCTTTTAATATCTTAGCTGCTTTTGATAAGTCTTCTTTATTTAATATATAAGCAAGTCTTATCTCGTCAACTCCAAGACCTTTAGTTTTATAGAATCCTTCAGCAGGACAAGGCATTACTGTCTCTCCATCGATTTCAAAATCGCTTAGCATCCATTTAACAAAATCATCAGCACTCTTAACTGGTAACTTAGCTACTATATAGAATGCTCCTGTTGGCTTTTTACATATAACACCAGGAACTTTTACAAGTTCATTGTATAAAACATCTCTTCTTTCTCTATACTCTTCATTTACTTCTGTTAAGTAAGAATTTGGAGTTTTGTAAAGTTCTACTGCTCCAATTTGCTCTAATGTAGGAACTGATAATCTAGCTTGACAAAGTTTTAATATTTCACCCATAAATTCTTTGTTTTTAGAAGCTAAAGAACCTATTCTAGATCCACATGCACTATATCTTTTAGATACACTGTCTACTATTATAACTCTATCTTCTACTTCTTTAACATTTCCTAAACTAGTGTAGTCTCCCTCATATACAAACTCTCTATAAACTTCATCTGCTATTATCCATAGCTCATGTTCTTTAGCTATATCAGATATCATGTCTATTTCTTCTTTAGTATAAACTACTCCACTTGGGTTTCCTGGATTTGAGAATAATATAGCACGAGTGTTTTCATCTATCTTAGATACGATTTCCTCTTTAGAAGGTAAGTGGAATCCGTTTTCAGCAAAAGTAGTTATTGGCTTTATTTCAACTCCAACTGCGTTTGCAAAACTATTATAGTTTGAATAGAATGGTTCAGGTACTAATATATTGTCCCCTTCATTACATATAGTTAACATTGTAAAGAATAAAGCTTCACTACCACCGTTTAATATTAATATATCTTCTAAATCAAAGTTTATATCATATTCTCTGTAGTATTTTTGTATTGCTTCTCTAAGTTCATGTAAACCTTCTGATAAAGCGTACTCTAAAACTTCTTCTTTATTGTTAGCTATTGCCTCGAAAAAGTTTTCCGGAGTTTTAATATCTGGTTGTCCTATATTTAAATGATATACTTTTTTCCCTTGTTTTTTAGCTTGTGCTGCATAAGTTAATAGCTCCATTATAGTTGAAGCTTCTACTGATTTTATTCTTGAAGAAAATTTCATATTTTTGCCTCCTAATTGTCCCTTTAATTATATTGATGTATGTGGTATACAATATTTCTTCTTTACCCATATTCTAACATATTAAAACAAATTAGTTAAACGTTTTTTTCAGATATTAAAAAGTTATTATTTTCTGTATTTTAAGTAAATTTCATAAACTATTGAAAATTACTCAATCTAAGTATATATTATTTACATAAGTTGTGAAAACAATTACATAAATTTTAATATTTTGGAGGGTGTTTATGACAAACTTAGTTAATGCTAAATGGTTAAAAGAAAATTTAAATAATGAAAATCTAGTTATTGTCGATTGTAGATTTGACTTAATGGATAAAGAATATGGTAAAAAAAGTTATGAAAAAAATCATATAAAAAGTGCAGTTAGAATAGATATAGAAACTGAATTATCTAGTAAAGTTCAAGAACACGGAGGTAGGCATCCACTTCCTACTGTAGACGAGTTAAAAAGTACTTTTGAAAACTTAGGTATAAATAATGATTCAATAGTTGTTTGCTATGATGAAGGAGATTTAGCTGGTCCATCTAGACTATGGTGGACTTTAAAGTATCTAGGTCATGATAAGGTATATGTTTTAGACGGTGGAATAAATGCATTCATTGAAATTGGTGGAGATACTAATAATGAAGTTACTACAGTTTCTAAAAATGGAGAGTTTGTAGTTAATGTAAATGATTCAATGAGAGTTGATATGAACTATGTAAAAGAAAGATTGTATAAAGACGGGGTTGCTATAATAGACTCTAGAGAACATAAAAGATACTTAGGTGAATTTGAACCTGTAGATAGAAAAGCTGGTCATATCCCTAGTGCAATGAACTATTTTTGGATGGACATATTAGAAAAAGATGGAGATAAAATAAATATAAAATCTGTAGAAGATTTAAAAAAACACTTTGAAAAGTTAAATGAATTTGACGAGGTTATAGTTTATTGCGGATCTGGTATAACTGCTTGTCCTAACAGTTTAGCACTTAGCGAAAGCGGAATAAAGCATAAAGTTTACTCTGGAAGTTTTAGTGATTGGGTAAGCTATGATGATAATGATGTAAATACTACAGTTCAATAATAAAAATAAAAAGGATGTTTCAAGTTTTATTGAAATCATCCTTTTTTGTTTTTATTTATACATTTTTAATAAGTTCTCTTTCAGCTTCTTTTTTATCCATGTATTCATTTAATCTTTTTTCTGCTATAACTTTTATTTCATCAAAACTCATTTTATTTTCTTTATTTTTAACTATCTCCATCCCAATTTCAAGCAACTCTTGATCCGTAAATTTACTTTGTATGTACTCCTCTATTCTTGGTATATCTTTAGGCTCTATATCTTTATATACTTGTGTCATAGCTATTAAGCTATTAACTAAATTAAAATCTGTTACTAAACTTAGTTTGCTTAAGTCTAAATTTTTCATACATATCCCCCATTTTCTTATTGATAATACTATTATAGCACATCATTAACGCAATTTTCTTAATATTGCATATTTTAATTATTTAGATTTAGATAAAAATTTCGTAGCAAAATCTACACATTCTCTCTGAGACATCAATTTACAATTTGCATTTCCTATTTTATAGTTTATAACCTTGTGATTATTTTCAAAAACTTCTCCAATATATCCAAAACAATCAGAATCGACTTCTAAATCTTCGAATTCTTTCCATACTCTCATTCCATTTTCTAGTATAGGTGCTCCTGATATAAATGTTTCTCTGCAGTTGCTTCTATACTCACTTAAATGAAATGATGTATTGTTTTCATAAGGCACACCTAGCAGAAGAACATATCCGTCTAAATCGTAAATTCTAGCTAATGGTGATTTTTCTGATAACCCATATTCTAAGCTATGGTTATTTGTTATAAATTCTTTATCTTTTCCATAAGCACTAAATGAAACTTGCGGATGATTACTTCTTGTTACCCCTTCATAACTTATAAAAGTTTGTGCTATTATTCCCATTCCTCTACATGGAGTTGTTAATTTATTAAAAGCTGGCATTTCATCTTTTATAATTTCATGCCAACTTTCAGGAACAGGTGGATTACACCAATATATTGGGTCAGAATAGTCTCCAGTGTGACTAGGCATAACTATATTACCATTTTCTCCTACAGCCTCTAAAAGAGCGTCTATAACAGATATAGGTCCTCCACAAACCCATCCAATCGAACTTAGAGATGAGTGTACTATAATAGTCATCCCTTTTTTAACTCCCATAGCTTTTAGATCTTTAAGTAAACTTGTTTTTGTATTAATTTTTAAACTTGATTTAATTATATTCTCTTCATTACTCATAATATCCCTCATTTAATTTTTCAATTTATTATAAATTCGATAAAAATAATTTCAAACCTTTTAATATATAGTTAATTTTATATAATCAATAAAAAATTCGCTTCGCTCATGTCGCTCAAATTTCATGTCGTCAACGTCCACTCGGTAAACTCGTGTCCGTTACTCAAACGACTCCGTACGTTGCTCAAAATATCATTTTTTACTTTCACCAAAACATATATATAGCTATGTTACATAAGTTATCCACAAACCTTAGTTAAGTATAATTTACTTAAACGTAAAAAAGTTAGGATAATTATCCTAACTTTTATTTATTCATTTCCATAAATACTTTCTCAGGTGTTATAGGAAGCGTATTAACTCTAACTCCACAAGCATTATATACAGATTCTTGTATAGCTGGTAGAGGTGTGTTTATAACAACTTCTCCTACTGATTTCGCTCCAAATGGACCTGTTGGTTCATTAGTTTCTACAAAATCTACTATAACATTTCCGACATCACATCTAGCCGGTATTTTATATTGCATAAATGTATTTGTATCCATATGCCCGTCATCTGTATGTCTAACTTCTTCAAACATAGCCATTCCTATACCTTGAACTATACCACCTTCAACTTGTATCTTTGCTAAGTTTTTATTTATAACTGTACCACAATCTACAACAGCAACATAATCAATAACTTCATATTTACCTGTTTCTAAATCCATCTCTGTTTCAACAAACCCAGCTATAAATGGAGGAGGTGATACTTCACTACCATGAGATGCATATCCTACTAACTGTTCTTTTTCTGGTCCAACTGTAAAATCAACCGCTATATCAAATACTGATATTCTATTGTGCTCACTATATACATACTCACCGTCAAATTCAGTATATTCTTTGTCTATTCCAAGTCTCTTAGCCCCTATATCTATTATCTTGTCACGAAGTATGTTAGAAGCTTTAACAACAGCCATTCCTGTGACATAAGTTGTAGATGATGCATAAGATCCCGGATCATATGGTACTACATCAGTATCAGCTGATATAACAGTAATTTTATCCATTGTAGTTTCTAATATTTCACATGCCATTTGTGCTAAAATAGTGTCACTTCCAGTTCCCATATCTGTAGACCCTACCATTAATGTGTAATTGCCATCATCATTTAATTTTATTTCCACACTAGCTGTATCAATACCTGCTATACCTGATCCTTGCATAGTAAGTCCCATTCCAACACTTCTAACTTTTCCATTTTCTAATTTTTTAGAAGGATATTTTTCATCCCATTTTATAAGTTCTTTTCCTTTATTTATACATTTTACTAAATCTACACTATTTAAAGTTTTATCATAAGCAAAGCTAGTTTCGCCTTCTTTTACTATATTTTTAAGTCTTATTTCTGTAGGATCTATATTTAATTTATGTGCTAACATGTTTATAGTTGATTCTACTGCAAAACATCCTTGTGTAGCCCCATACCCTCTAAGCGCTCCAGCTGGCATTTTGTTTGTATATACTACATTCCCTTTGAATCTAGATGCTGTAAGCTTATTGTACATAGGCATAGTTTTTTCTCCTACTAACCCAAAAGTCGTTGAAGCATGTTCTCCATATGCTCCCGTATCAGATAAAGCATCTATATCTATAACTTTTATTATTCCGTCTTTTGTTGCTCCAATCTTTACATCTAACTTCATTGCATGTCTACTTGTAGAACAGTTAAATGTTTCTTTTCTATCATAAATTATTTTTGCAGGTTTTCCTGTTTTTAAAGTTACAATTGCAGAGAATATTTCAACGCATGCAGTTTGTTTTCCTCCAAATCCTCCACCTATTCTAGGTTTTATAACTCTTATTTTACTTGAAGGTATATTTAGTGCTCTTGATAAGTGTCTTCTTACATGAAATGGAATTTGTGTAGAACTTACTACAACTAATCTACCTGTATGGTCTAAGTAGTTGTATGCTCTATACGTTTCCATCATTGCATGAGCTTGAGCTTGTGTATAATATGTTTCTTCGATTACAACATCACATTTTTCAAGTTCTTCTTCTATATTTCCCTTTTCATACAAATGTTTTGATACTATATTTCTTTCTCTTTCCATACCTATATCAAAATTGCAGTGTCTCTCTTCATCATGAACTAACATTTCATTGTCAATTGCATCTTCCATATCTATTATAGGCTTTAAAACTTCATATTCAACTTTTATCATTTTCATAGCTTTTACTGCAGTTTTTTCATCTATAGCTGCAATTATAGCTACTTCATCGCCAACATATCTAACTGTATCTTCAAGTATCAATCTATCATATGGTGATGGTTCTGGGTATGATTGTCCAGCTAGTGTAAATCTATTGTTAGGTACATCCTTATAAGTTAATACACACTCTACACCATCAACCATTAAAGCCCTAGACGTATCAATATTTTTTACCTTTGCATAAGCATGAGGACTTCTTAAAATTTTAACAACTAGTGCATCTTTTGCTGCTAAATCATCAGTATATACAGGCTTACCTGTAGCTATAGACATTCCATCTATTTTATGTATTCCTTTTCCAACTATTTTCATCATTTATTTTACCCCCAGATAACTTTTGATTGCTCTTAATTGTCCCATGTATCCTGTACATCTGCATAAATTACCAGTTAGATAGTGTATTATCTCCTCTTCTGTAGGATTACTTAATTCTTCTTTCATAGCTATAACTGTCATTATAAATCCAGGAGAACAGAATCCACACTGTTCCGCACCTTCGCTAACTAATATTTTTGCAAATTCACTAGCTTCTTTTTCTAATCCTTCTATAGTTGTAATTTCTTTATTTAATGCTCTAACTGTTAAAGTTGCACATGATAATGTAGGTCTTTTATTTATCCATACAGAGCAAAGCCCACAACATCCTGTGTCACACCCTCTTTTAACACTTAAATTTCCTAATTTTCTTAAACTATCTACTAAATATTCTTCTGGCTCTATATCAACTTTTCTCTTTTTCCCATTTACATTAAGTTCTACTAACATTTTGTAACCTCCATGATTGCTCTTTTGACTAATACTTTGCTTATTTCTTCTCTATATTCTTTAGATGCTCTCATATTTGTTCCAAATTCAATATCATTTTTTATTAAATCTATAGCTTTTTCTATATTTTCATCATTTAATTGATTATTAGATAAAAATTGACTAGCTTCTATAGCTACTTTTGCTCTTTGAGGTCTTGCTCCTATACATATCTTAAATTCATTTTCTAATTTAGCTACAGATACATTTAGTATTGGATAATCACTTTTAGCATTTCTCATAGACTTATAAACTGCATTTTTATTATTTTTATTTATATATATTTTAGTTAATATGTCTTTTTCATAATTCTTATTTAAAAACTCATCTAAACTTATTCTTCCACCTTTAAAAGTTTCTACTTCTGTATCTAAACAAAGAAGTGCTACTATTAAATCAGAAAATCCATATTTTGAAAATACGCTACCTCCAACTGTAACTACATTTCTAAATTGAACCCCTATTATATCTCTAACTGAATCAGTTAATATTTTAAAATTATTTTTTATAATATCGCTAGTTTCTAAACTTCTTAAAGTCGTCATAGCTCCAATTTCTATAAAATTGTCATCTTCTTTTATATAATCTAAATTAAGGTTGGAAAGTTCAATTCCTGTACCTATTCTTTTTTTCCCCATTCTTAGAAATGCTGTACCTCCAAGAATTTGATTATTTTTCCTCTTAGTCAATATTGAGTATGCTTCTTCTAATGTGTTTGGCTGTACTATATCAGTAAGTGTAAACATACTGTTCCTCCCTCTTTAATTATGCAAGTTATTTTATTAATCTATATAATTTTTTTAATTATATCACACTTTATTGTTTTACTTTTATTAAAATAATTTAATTATTCCTTAAATTTAGGTATAAAAATCCATTTAAATTTTTATACCTAAATTAACCTAACAGTAAATTATATGTTAATCTTCTTCTAATAATCCTAATTTTCCAGCTATATATTTAGTTGTACTACCTTGAATTATCAAAGTTATAAGTATTGTCATAAATACAATTGAAGAAATAATTTCATAACCAGGTATTTTCATAGTTGTAATTATACCGCAAAGAGCAGCTGGAATTACTCCCGTTTCTCTTACCCACATCATAAAAATAATTTCATTTCTAGACCATTTAGCTTTTTTATCAAATATTGTGCATATAAGTACACTTATTGGTCTTGCTACAAAAATAAGTCCTCCAACAACAAGCAATGACGGTAATAAATATTTCATTAAAACATGTAAATTAACTTGGCTTCCTAAAATTATAAATATCATCATTCTACATACTGTTCCTAAAGTTTCTACAACATTTAAATCAGTATCGTATGACCTTTGAGTTAACCAAATTTTAAAATTTTTCTTATTTCCATTTATAATTCCTACTATGAAACATGCCATATATCCACTTCCACCTAATTTAGTAGCTACTTCATAGGAGATTATAACTGATAAAACAGATACTATAGGTGCAAATTCCCTTAATACTCCATAAGGCTTATCACTTATTAATTTCAATAGTAAAATTCCAGTAATTACACCTACTACAACTCCGAGAATAATCATTATGCTTAAATTATAAATATTTTCTTGAAACGAAAATTTACCTGATAAAATTATAGTAATTACTGCTGAAGTTAAAATAGCTCCCGTTGCATCATTAAATGCTGACTCACTTATTACAGTTTGTTTTACCTTATCTTTAATTTTTACACTATTAAAAATAGGTACTAATGTTGCAGGATCTGTAGATGCTATTATAGCACCTGCAAGTAATGCTGAAATTGAGCTTATTTCAAATGATAATCCAATTATTTGTTTCATTATAAATGCTGATACTAAAACACCTAATGTTGATAATAGTAACACCGTAACTTTAACATTTTTTAAAACTTTCAAACTTATCTCTTTTCCACCTAAGTAAAGTATAAATGCTGATCCAAAAGTTAAAATTAATTGATTTTCAATTTGATATGAACTTATATCAATAAACTTAAAAAATGATGGTCCAATAATTATCCCAGCAATCAAAAATAATACAACATCAGGAATATTTATTCTCTCACTTAGCTTACTACATAATATCCCTGTTATAGCAACTATAGCAAATAGTATTAGTAAATTATTACTAGCTATTGTGTGAATTGATGTTTCCATAAAAAACCTCCTAAAAATTTATTTCTAATTAAATAATATGAAATAATTTTTAGGAGGTTCACTTGTTTTAATTTTACTAATCTATATTTATGAAGCTTGTGTACTCGAATTACCAACTTCTATTTTATTGTTTACCTCGGATTTTTCTTGTGGCAACACCATATTTAGGAATATAGCTATTATAGCAACTACTATAAGTCCTGAATCCCCAAATATTAATTGTATAGGCTCTGGCATTTGAGATAAAACACCTGGAACTAATGTTAATCCTACGCCAAGTCCTAATGCAACTGCAACTATTGTACTATTTCTATTATTTAAAGGTTCTGATGTTATAAGTTTTATTCCACTTACTGCAATCATCGCAAACATCATTACACTAGCTCCTCCTAATACACTAGCTGGCATTAAAGATATTAATGCTCCAAATTTAGGGAAGATAGCTGCCAATATTAAAAATCCAGCCCCTATTCCAACTACATTTCTATTTATAACTTTAGTCATCGCTATAAGTCCTACATTTTGCCCAAATGAAGTAGTTGGCATTGAGTTAAATAAAGCCGCAAGAACACTTCCAAATCCATCTGCCATAACTCCACCTGATATTTCCTCATCTGTAGCATCACGCCCTACACCTGAATGTGTAATAGCTGTTATATCCCCAACAGTTTCAACTCCTGAAACTATAAACATACATACAAATGCAAATATTGCATCTATATGAAACTCAAATCCAAATTGTAAAGGCATAGGAATAGAAATTAGTGCCATGCTTGAAATTTGAGAAAAATCTATTTTACCCATCGGTATAGCTACTATATATCCCACTATAAGTCCTATTAAAATCGAAGCTATACTAGTTATTCCTTTAGTGTATTGTTTACAAAATAAAACAGTTACCAATACTATACTTCCTAATAATAAATTTGATAATGATCCAAAATCACTTGCACCTATTCCACCGGCGAAATAGTTAATCCCTGTTGGAAGTAACGAAATCCCTATTGCTAAAACTACAGTCCCTGTAACTACCGGAGGGAAGAACTTTCTTATTTTACTTATATATGTACCAAATACAATTTCAATTAAACTACCAGCTAAACACGCTCCTAAAACACCTTCATATCCATATTTAGCTCCTACTGCTGTTGCAACAGACACAAATCCAAAACTAGTTCCCATAACTATAGGTAATTTAGCTCCAAATGGTCCTAGTTTATAACACTGAACTAATGTTACTAATCCAGACACTAACATCGCACATTGAACCAACATAGTTTTATCATCAAGGCTTAGTCCTAATGCTCCTGAAATAATAATTAATGGAGTAACATTTCCTACAAACATTGCAAGTACATGTTGAAGTCCTAATGGTATAGCTTCTTTAAGTCTAGGCCTTCCATTTAACTGATAAATCACTGAATTTTTTTCATTCATAAAAAATTTTCTCCCCCTTGAATTCGGTATATTATAATCTAAATTCGATTTAATATTCGTGTTTATATTTTGATTATATCAGATTTAAAAGTTTTATCAACCTAAAATCCGAATTTTTATTATTTTTTTTAAAAAATAGTACGTATTTCTAACTATAAAATAATTAATATAATTTATAGCATTAAAATGTAGTAATATAATAATAAAAAAGCTTATGTATTTTAATACATAAGCTTTTTTATTATTTATTATTATCTTTATGATCCTTATCTTTTTCATGTTTTTCATCACTTGTATTGTTCTTACTTATTATGTCACTCATAGATAAACTTGTATTTAATATCTCTTTTGTATATTGTAAAGCATTTTCATATTGTCCATTTTTAAATCTATTTTCAGTCATATGCTTCACTCCTTAAGATTATTTTAGCATGGAGGGAAAAAATTTTTATTTGCTAATCTATTCCCTAATATATCTGCTATTTTTTTATTTTGAGAAATTTCTTCAGCAATTTCCTCTTTATTATCATTTTCTTTTAATAAGTCTTTTATTTCTTTATTGTTATCTAAATTATTTTTATCTTTATTAGTATTTTTTTTATTAGACATAATTTTACCTTCCTTTAATATCGTTTAATACTAGAATGTCCATATAGCATTTATTTTAAACTTATAATTTTTTCTATAAAAAATCCGCTCATCTTACGTCGTCACAACTTCGTCAATTACTCAAAAAACTTTTTTACGCTATAAATATACAATGTTGATATAACTAAGTTCCATAAATTATCCATAGATTTTTAGTAACCATAATTTCCTTAAGCGAAAAAAAAAAGAAAAGTATAAATACTTTTCTTTTTCAGTAAATTTAATACAAATCTTCTTTATCATCATTTTTTGACTTTTTATCGTCATATAAATAGTAAATACCTAAAGTAATAATACAAATTACTAAACTCCACAATATAACTGATATAAACATTCATGTCACCTCTAATGTTGTGGTTTACTATTTATATATAATATTATTTTTTATGAATTAATGTTACTACTACTTTCATTTTTTCTTATTTTTTTCATTTTATAATGGTATCTAATTGTAAAAATTCCACAAAATAATAATATAAAGTAATATATAAATATTCCATATAAGAATACAGAATACCCCAATAATTCTTTAGGAATTACATCTTTAAATATAGTAAAAAATGCAATTTCATTAGCTCCTACATTTCCAGGTGTTGGAACGGGAGATACCGCCATATATAAAAAAGCCTGTAATGTTAACATCTGTCCATATGACTGAGAATTCAAACTTAATGATCTATATATACAGTAAGCTATGCTAAAATACAAAGTCAATTGAACTATCGTAAAAAGTAAAGATTTTATTAATGACTTTTTATCATTTAAAAATAGCTTAATTGAATAATTATACTCATCAATAAATTTATTTATACTTTCTTGCTTATCTTCTAATTTTTTAAATACTTTTATCTTTTTCAATATATTTAATGCTATATTTACTATTTTCTTAGTTTTTTTAGGACTATATATTATTAAAATTCCAAAGCTCAATGCAAATATATTCATAATCATACCAGTTGCAACTAATATAACTATAGAGTTTAGCTCTCTTTCTAAATATATATAATGATTAAACAACAATATCCCACAATATAGCGTAACTACAGTTTGAAATATAACAGTCTTATTTGCTATAACTGCAGTAGCTTTACTTACAGGAACCTTTGATTTTGTCAAAGCATAAATTTGCATCGGTTGGCTTCCTGAAGCTAACGGTGTTACTAAGTTATAATACAAACCCATTGTTCCTATATTAAATCCCAACGACTTAATTTTCGTTTTATGAATTGAATTTAATATTATCTTTAGTATATAAGCTTCTAATATTATATACATTATTATGCATAAAAATCCTAATGCTATATATTTTAAATTTATAATTTTAATAATTTTAGATAAAACATTTATATTTAGAGTCGTACACACCAAATATGTAGTCAATACAATTAAAAATAATAAAAAGGTATACTGTAATATATCTTTTTGTCTTTTAGTTAATATGTCCATAACATTTCTCCTAATCGATTTTGCCCATCCTTTTATAAGTATACTATTTTTTGCTTTTATTTCAATAGTTTTAATTTTTAACACAAAAAATTCGCTTTGCTCATGCCGCCAACGACTCCGTCCGTTGCTCAAAATGTCATTTTTTACTTTCACCAAAACGTTTGTACCACTATGTTACATAAGTTATCCACAAAATTTAATTAAGTATAATTTCCTTAAGCGTAAAAAATAAGAGCAGATACCTGCTCTTATTTTAACATCTATTTAATTTTTTCAGCAGGTTTATATTCTACACCTTTAGTATCAACTCTTATGCTCTCTATAACAACATTTTTCTTAGGCTTATCGTTAGAACCTACCTCTACATTATTTATTTTGTCTACAACATCCATTCCTTTTATTACTTTTCCAAAAGCGGCATATTGCTTGTCTAAGTTTTTTGCATCTTTTGTAACTATGAAAAACTGACTTCCAGCTGAATCTGGTTGTTGGCTTCTAGCCATGGATAATATACCTTTTTCATGTTTTATATCATTTTTAAATCCATTGTCATCAAATTCTCCTTTTATAGAGTATCCAGGTCCTCCTGTACCACTACCTTCTGGATCTCCACCTTGTATAACAAAGTCTTTTACTACTCTATGGAAAATAAGTCCATCATAAAACTTATTATTAGCAAGTTCTATAAAGTTGTTAACTGTGTTTGGAGCTAAGTGTGGGTATAGTTCCGCTTCTATAGTTCCATAATCTTTAACTTTTATAGTCGCTATTGGTAGCTCTTTTGGTGGATCAATTGGTTTGTTAGTGTATTCTTTTTCTTCTCCACTCTTTTTAGAACAACCAATCATTAATCCTAAACACAGTACTGATACTAGTAATATTATTTTTCTAGTTATTTTTTTCATCTAAATCCCCCTTTATATTTTCATTAAGTTAGCTATATAATCAAACAATTTGTTTATAGGATTAAAAATAAAATTATATATATAATTTACAAAATCTCCTGACAATAAAATCATTATTAATATAGGACTTAATATTATTCCAAGATTAGAAAATAAACTAATATTCCAACTTGGTATAAAATGTATTACTATAACAATTAAATATATATGAAATACATATATATTCATAGTATTTTTACCATATTTACTATACCAAAACTTTTTATTTGGAACTACATTTATAATACCTATACTAAGTATTATAGATCCTAAATAAAGTAAGCTTCTTCCTATTAAACCTTGTATCATATTTAATTGATTAGTCTTATATGCATATGAATTATATAAGAACTTATAACCTACTACATCATACTTCGATATGTATATTGCAATTAAAATAAAAGCTATTACTATAAAATAACCAATTCCTTTGCTCATATTGTTTATTTTATTAAGTTTTGTTGAATCTGTATAGTACCCCATAAGAAAAAACGGTAAAAACGCTATAGTTCTAGATATTGATAAAAAATTTTGTCCCATGCTATCAAGCCCAATTAACAGCCCTAGCGCAAAACTTATAGGAACTATCCATTTTACTTTTGTTAAATATTTAATTGATATCCTCCAAAAAAATAAGCTCAATAAATACCATAATGTCCATCCAGGATAAAATATAGAAAACATATTTTTACCTGTAACTATATAAGCTCCAACGTACCAAATTATATCAAAGAAAATATATGGTATTAAAAGCTTTTTAACCAAAACCAAATTTGACTTAACTCCTTTTTTAGATAGATATCCAGATATAAATATAAATAAAGGCATATGAAATATATATATATACATATACATACTTTTTAACATATCATCTTGGTTTATATAATATTCTATTGTATGCCCAAATACAACTGCAAACATTAAAATAACTTTAAGATTATCAATTAGATAATCTCTTTTTTCAATATTGCTATCTTTTCCCAATTCATGATCCTCTTTTCATTAGTTTAAGAAGTCTAAAATAACCTTTGAATCTTTTTTGCCATTTCCCCTTGCTATATTCAGTATATTACTATGATACATATTATCTAAAATAATTAATTTTGCTAGTTTTGATTTATTAACCTTATTTAATTTATCAACGAAGCTTACCGAACATTCAGGATTTATCAATGAGTCCAACTTGCCATGTATACAAAGTACCGGTATATCTTCATTTCCTTTTATCAAGTTAATAGGGTTTACTTTATCTATATTCTGTCCTTTTGCATAATTTTTAATAATTGATTTTGCATATTTTCTAGTACACGCTCTAAAATTTAGCACTCCAGATATAGATATGAATTTTTTAAATACATGTTTGTCTATACCATACTTTTTATGAAAATAATTATTAAAAACTAGGTTAGCTGCTAATTCTCCTCCTGCTGAATAACCCATAACATAAACTTTATTCCTATCACCCATAACTCTTTCATTGCTTAGGAAATGTTTAAATCCGTTAAATATGTCATCTATCTGTGTTGGATATGTAAATTTAGGAACAAGTCTATATGAAATTAAAACTACATTAAATCCCTTTTTATTAAAATATTTACCTATATAAGAATATCTCTTTGGACTTCCATGCCACCAACTTCCTCCATGAACAAAAAATATTATAGGGCTTTTTTCATCAAAATTAAAAAACTTATAATATTGTTTTTTATGATTTCCATAACTAGCGTCATAACTTTGTATATTAGAATCTTTAATATTTGCAGTTACAATGTTATATACCAAAGGAACTTTAAGCATACTTTCTTTTAGTCTATTTTTGTTCATGTAATTTATCTCCTTATCTCTTTTAGTTAGAAGTACCTCAATAAAGGTTATTGAGGTACTTCCTGATTATTTGTTCATATAAGTTATTATATCTAAAGATTGTATAATTTCAATATCTGGTACATCCCCAATTAAATAAATTGTGTAAATTTTATTGTCTTTCAATTCAATTTTTTTACTTATTCTTATTCCCTCATTACTTCCTTCCGATTCTACATTACTTTCTTCTATTGTAAAATCATATACGCCTATAGGAACTTCTGCATAATTAGTTCTTTTTCCAAAAGGAATTTCATCTATCATTTTTACCCCATTTACTGTTAAATCTATCGGATCTGTTGTAGGTGATAAATGTGCTATTCTAAATTTTGCATTAGACTCACAAGTTTTTTCATTTGGATCTTCAAAAACTGCAAGTAGCATAAGCTTTGGCATTATCCCTGTTATAACCAAAGTGCCTACATTTCCACCTGCTATAGTTAACTCTTGTTCTAGTATTAACTTTTCACTATTTCCACATTCATATACTTTGACCGTATAATCCCCAGGAAATGTTGGTGTATATGGAACAAATTCTCTGTATCTAACATCAGAAAATACAAGTACGTCGTTAATATATACATCAATTTTATCGCTATTTGCCGTAGCATTAAAAACTCTTATATATGATGCATCATTATTAACTCTTATTTTCATACATACCTCCCCCTTTAAGATATAACATAATTTATTATATGTCTTTTATACGACATATGACACTTCCACAATTAGCGTTTATTTTTTATTACCTGGGTAATAAAACCATTGTAATTACTAGGGTTAAGGCGTTTTTTATCTTTTTTTATCATATCAATGTAAGCTTTTATATTTCATTTTGTCATCTGGTGTTGTATTTGCATTTAAAATAAAAAATCAACATCACTCCTGTCGTCATTAAACTTTCCCTTTGTTCAAAAAAACTTCCATTTCCCAAGACAAATTTACTTTATTGGCATATATTTCTTTGATTATTCTAGTTTTTTGATATAACATTACTTAAACGCAAAAAAACTTCTACAAATTTATACTTTGTAGAAGTTTAAAATATATAATATATTAATATTTCCTATTTAGCATCTTTATTTATTGATATTACTCTACTTTTTTTCTCACTGATTTTAGGTTTTTTCTCACATTCTTTACAACCTCTCAGTTTTTTCATAAAATTATCTACCATTTCAACTATATTGTATTTATTTGCTAGTTCAAAATTTTTGCAGTATTTAGCTTTAAAGAATATTTCGTCTGGTATACCAGTTTTATATATGCCACATATTGGTTTTCCATTTTTGAATTGTACAAAATTCTTACTTTTTAGAGTATGCTTGCACTTATGACATTTTCTAGTTTTTAATCTACCCATATTCTCCCCCCTAAGCAAAGCTTTTCTTTTGCTTTATTTATATTTTACCATAAATATCAAAATTTATATACTTCTTAAGATATTTATTTAACATAATTTTCTAATTACTATCTTTTATAAGTTTGAACTAACAAAAATACTTTTTAAAATGTTTATTGATTAGTCAATTTATTGTTCTGTTTTATCCAATTTATAGTATCATTTATTACTTCATCTTTATTAATTTCATTTAACATCTCATGCCTTCCACCACTATACAATTTGAACTCAACATTTTCTATTCCTACTTTTTTATAATTCTCATATAACTTAGTTACCCCTTTACCAAATTTACCAACAGGATCTTTATCTCCTGCAAATATATATATAGGCAATTTAGAATTTATTTTTTTCAAATTATTTATGTTTCTAATTTCTTTGAATAACTTAAATAAATCATAAAAATACCCATTACTAAAAACTACTCCACAACATTCATTTTCTATATATTTTTCAACTTCTTTAAAATCTCTACTAAGCCAGTCAAACTCTGATTTATTTGGTTTAAACTTTTTATTAAATCCTCCAAAAGCTAGTTTATCTATTAAATAAGCCTTTTTCTCTCTTCCTTGAATTTTGCTCATAACTTTAGCAACTAAAAAGCCTAAATCAACTTCTATTCCATGTAAACCATTTGTACCAGATAGTATTACTCCATCTATGTCTTCGCTATAATCAATTATATACTTTTGAGCTGCAAATGATCCCATACTATGACTAAATAAGAATATAGGTAATCCATTATTTTCAGTCTTTATAATTTTAGTTAATTTGTTTAAATCTTTTACTATACAATGTATGCCATCCTTTTGTGCAAGTATTCCTATTCTCTTTATATTAGCTGCACTTTTTCCATGCCCTCTATGATCATTTATATAAACTATATACCCATTATCAGTCAAATAATTTGCAAATCTTTTATATCTACTAGCTTCTTCTGACATTCCATGTGAAATCTGAACAATTCCGTTTATGTTTTCTTTTTCTATTGGCTCGTATTTATATACATATATGTCAGTATCTTCTTCCCCTTTAAATGTAAAATTACTTATTTTCATAAATCCCTCCACTATTACAATAATTTAAATTTTATGTATATTAAAATTATTTTATTATATTATATCATTATGTAATCAATTATTTAAACATACTTAGAATAATAATCTATAATTATAAAAATAAAAGGAATATATATGTATATATTCCTTTTAAGCAATACTTAATATTATAAATCCATTCTTCCTTTGTAATCGCCATTACCATTTTTTATGTGGCTTTTTCTATTCATTGTTTTCTTGCTATATTTAGCTTCACCTTCAGATGCAAGTTTTGCATTAACCTCTGTTGATTCATATCCATTTATGCCCAACTCTTGTGCTATTTCTTCTTTATTTTGTTTGTAAAGTTCAACTTTTGTTAAATTCTGTTTTTTATTATTAGTCATTTTAATACTCCTTTCTAAAATATAATCATACTTATTGTGCTTATTTTCATAAATTAAATTCTAGTAAATCATTTACAAAAAAAATAAAGAGCATATGCTCTTTATTTTTAAAACCCAAATTGAAGTCCTATAACTAAGAATCCAATTCCAAGTATCGTAATTGTAATTAGTAAAGGTGCTATAAATTTAAGCCATTTATCCCAAGGAACTCTAGCTACCGCTAATGCCCCCATTAAAACTCCAGACGTAGGTGTAATCATATTCATAAATCCTGATCCAAATTGAAACGCTGTTACTATTTGTTGTGATGAAACTCCTACCAAATCACCAAGTGGAGCAAGTACTGGTATTGTAAGTGATGCAAGCCCTGATGATGATGGTATTAAAATAGTTAAAGCACTTTCAAGCAGGAATGTTAAAACTATAAATATTGACTTTGGAAGTCCATTTAATAAGTTTGCTGCTGAATTTAATATACTATCTATTATAAATCCATTTTGTGCAATTATTACTATTCCACGAGCTAAAGCTATTGCAAGACCTGCTGTAATTAAATCTTTTGCTCCTTCTTCAAAGGCTTCTACAATTTCAGATTGTTTTAATCCTCCAAATATACCTGATAATATTCCCATTGCACAGAATATCATGCAGATTTCTGGTATGTACCATCCTTTGGCAACTACTCCATAAACCATACCTGCCATACCAACAGTAAATGTAACTAAAACAGCTAACTCTTTTTTTGTAAATGGTTTTATGTTTGAATCACCCATTACAAAATGCTCTCTATTTTTTTTATCTAGTTCATATACAATTGATTTTTGTGGATTTTTTTTAACTTTATTGGCATGTAACATAACAAATGCGATAGATATTGCCATTATAATTACAAAAATTATACTTCTATATCCAATCCCTGATCCTGGTGCTATATTAGCCAAAGCTTGTGCTATTCCAGTTGAAAAAGGATTTATTGTTGATGCAGCTGTTCCTGCAGCTGCTCCAATAAATACCACTGCCATTCCAGTTAGGGAATCATAACCCAAACTTACCATCATAGGAATAAATATGATGTAAAAAGGAAGTGCCTCTTCGTGCATACCAAAGGTTGTCCCTCCTAATCCAAACAAAATCATACATATTGGAATAATTAAAAACTCCAACCCTTTCATTTTGGAAATCGTATGCCCAATACCTGCTTCTATAGCTCCAGTTTTGTTTACAATTCCAAATGCTCCTCCAACTAATATTACAAACCCTACAACTTCTGCAGCATCTATAAATCCATCTATTGGAGCTTTAAATATTTCTGGTATTCCTTGTGGATTAGATTCCACTACTTTATATGTTCCTGGTACAACTACACTTCTTCCATCAACTTCAGTTCTATCAAACTGTCCACTTGGTATTATCCAAGTTAATCCAGCCATAACGATAATCAATGCAAATATTATCGTAAAAGTGTGAGGAATGCTAATCTTTTTCTTTTTTTTGTTTTTGTTGTTTTCTAAAATCTCTGATTTACTCATAATTCATCTCCCTATAATAACCCCTTTTTTTTATTTTAGATTGATAAATTTGTGACAGTCATTTACGTCAAATTCTGTATTTATATAACCCTTTTCACTAAAATTATAGCATATTTTGGTAATTCATATTTGAATTTTTTAATTTTTTCTAAAATTTATACCTTTTAAACTCAATATATAAAAAAGCATAAGCTCATGCCTATGCTTTTTATTTATTTTAATAGTTTACTTATTGCTTGTGCCACACCATCTTCAGTATTTTTACAAGTTATAAAGTTTGCATTTTCTTTTACTATATCTTCAGCATTTCCCATTGCAACTCCCATGCCAGCATATTGTATCATACTTAAATCATTATGATTGTCTCCAAAAGTTATTATTTCACTCTTTTCTATATTTAAGTACTTAGCTAAACTTTCTACAGCACTCCCTTTGTTAACTCCTTTTTTCATTACCTCTATATTGTCAAAGAAAGATTTTGTCAATTCTATATCTTGAATAGTTTTTAACTCCGCTTCTACTTTAGAAAGTAATTCTAAATTACTTTCGATAATTAAAAACTTCAAAATATTTTTCCCTATTATTTGCTCTTTTATATTTTCACTTTCAATTATATTTATATTTAAATCTTCTTGCATTTGGTATTTTCTAAGCCATTCGTTTATATATGTAGTAAATATAGTATCATCTGTAAAGCACTGATAATATATATTATTTTTTTCTAAAACATCAATTATATTGTTACATATATAATTTTCTATTTGACTTTCATATATTATATTTCCAGTTGACGCTTTAATCAAAGCTCCATTACAACATATTATAGGTGTTTTTATTCCTAACTCTCTAGCGTACTTAATAGTTGATTCATAAATTCTCCCTGTTGCAATAGCTACGTTAACCCCATTATCAGCAGCAAATTTCAAAGCTTCTTTATTTTTCTGGCTGATTTCATGCTCTCCATTTAACAATGTTCCATCCATATCTGTTACTATCAATTTATAATTCATATTTGCCTCCTTTAAATGCCTATTTAATTTCAATTATATTATATTCTAGTATATTAATACCATTTCCTTCTTATTTTTACACTTTTGAATCAGTTTTTGATAGTAACAATTTATTTAAACTACTTTTTTTATTCTATCAAGAGATTTTTTCTCTAGCATATTTCTCATTTTTTTCCTATCTTCTAAAAATCTATTATATATTTCATCTGAAATTTCAGTATTTCCATATACTCTCCAATACTTTGTCTTCTGAAGTTCATAATTTCCATATCCCATAAATCCTACTACATCTTTTAGTGGATATCCCAAAAATATTCCTATTTCATGTGGAAATTCATTTTCTTTTAACTTATCTAATAAGCATTTTATATAATTATCTAGTGTATAGTAATTTGGATATCCTATAAACTTAAGAAAATTTACGCATTTTTTATTTTTTAAAGTTTCCGATAGAGCATCTTTATTTATAAATAGTATTTTTATTTCCCCATTATCCTTATAAACTATCTCATATTTTAATCTAGAGCAGTTTTTGAAAAAAGATTCTATTTCTTTTATTTTATATTCTTTATTGTTATCATTAAGTGAAATATTTAATATTTCACTAGGCTTTGATCCTAAAATTACAGGACCTAAAAGTTCTAATATCCATTTTATGTATGACGAATCTATTCTATTTTTACATGAGTAATCACATTTTATATTCATATTAACCTCCGCTTAATTGAAAATCATTATCATAATTAAATTTTAACATTATTGATAATGATTTTCAATATCTTTTTAGTTATATATTAAATTTTATTATTATAATCCATTTAAATTTCATTTAATTAAATTATTTTACATTTTATATAAATTTATGTTAAAATTTACTTGTAAGATATTTATACAATTAAAAGGGAGATGGATATATGAAAACTCAAAGATTAAACGCTGTTCTTGATCAAATGAAGAAAAATAGCATAGATCAAATGTTAATTAGTGATCCATATGCAATATTCTACTTAACAGGAAAAATGATACATCCAGGAGAAAGATTATTAGCATTATATATAAATGTTAATGGAAATAATAAGATGTTTATAAACGAATTATTCCCTGTGACTGAAGACTTAGGTGTTGAAATGGTTTGGTTTAACGATACTCAAAACTCAGTTGAAATCGTTTCCAACGGGATAGATAAAAATGGTACTATAGGTGTTGATAAAAACTGGCCTGCAAAATTCTTACTAGCTTTAATGGATTTATGTCCAGGATGCAAATTTGTGAATTCTTCTTACATAGTAGATACTTTAAGATCTTCTAAAGATGAAGAGGAAAAGGATTTAATGAGAAAAGCTTCTGCTTTAAACGATGAAGCTATGAAGAGATTAAAAGATACTATAAATGCAGATTTAACAGAAAAGCAACTTGCTAACAAATTATCTGGAATATATGAAGATTTAGGTGCTGATGGTTTCTCATTCTCTCCTATAATAGGATTTGGACCAACTGGAGCAGATCCACACGGTACTCCTGGAGATAGAAAAGTTAAAGCTGGAGACGCTATAATACTTGATATAGGTTGTGTAAAAGATAACTACTGTTCAGATATGACTAGAACAGTATTCTATAAAGAAGCTCCTGAAAAAGCTAAAGAAGTATTCGAGATAGTTTTAGAAGCTAATAAAAGAGCTATAGCTTTAGTTAAGCCAGGTGTTAGATTCTGTGATATAGATGCAGCTGCTAGAGATTATATAACAGAAAAAGGATACGGAAAATACTTCACTCATAGAACTGGTCACTCTATAGGTCTTGAGTGTCATGATATGGGAGATGTTTCTTCTGTTAATACTGATTGTGTTCAAGAAGGTATGATATTCTCTGTTGAGCCAGGTATATACTTACCAGGTGAATTCGGAGTTAGAATAGAAGATTTAGTTTTAGTTACAAAAGATGGTCATGAAAACTTAAATAAACATGATAAAGAATTAGTTATAGTTAGATAAATTTTAAAGCATAGACAAACATTTTGTCTATGCTTTTTTTATGCCTACATATTTATAATTTATACAAAAAAAGATTATCTTAAATTAAGTTAAGATAATCTTTTTTGATATATAATAATTTATTTAATTTTTAAGCAAGTTCAGTCGCATTACCCATCGCTCTTGTAAGTATATCTTTTACATCTTGATGAGTTGCTTTTATTGGATTAGTTAATCCACAAGCATCCTTAAGTGCATTATCTGCTAAAATATCAAAGTCTTCTACTTTAACTCCTAGCTCTTTAAGGCCTGCTGGTATATCTATATCACTTGATAATTTTCTTATAACTTCTATACAAGCTTTTGCTCCTTCTTCATCACTCATGTTCTTAGTTTCAACACCCATAAACTTAGCTACATCCTTTAATTTAGCACTGCAAACTGTAGAGTTAAATACTTGCACTTCTGGAAGTAATATGGCATTACATACTCCATGTGGTAAATCATAAAAACCACCAAGTTGATGTGCAATTGCATGTACATATCCAAGTGAAGCTGAGTTAAATGCCATTCCTGCCAAGTATTCAGCATAAGCCATCATATCTCTTGCTTCCATGTTATTTCCATCTTCTACTGCATCTCTTAAATAATCATTTATAAGCTCTATAGCTTTTTGAGCACAAGCATCAGTAACTGGTGTAGCTGCAGTTGATACATATGCCTCAACTGCATGAGTTAAAGCATCCATTCCTGTTGCTGCTGTTAGTGATTTAGGCATACTAACCATTAATTCTGGATCATTTACTGCAAGTATTGGCGTAACATTTTTATCAACTATAGCCATTTTTACATGTCTTTCTTCATCTGTTATTATAGAGAATACTGTCATTTCAGAAGCTGTTCCTGCTGTTGTATTTATTGAAATTAAAGGTAATTGAGGTTTAGAAGATTTATTTATTCCTTCATAATCCTTTATATTTCCTCCATTTGTTGCAACTAATGCAATTCCTTTTGCACAGTCATGAGGAGATCCTCCTCCATAAGAAATTACAAAATCACAGTCATTTTCTTTTAATATTTCAACCCCATCCATAACACTTTTTACAGTTGGATTTGGTATAGATCCTGGATAAACTACATAATCTATATTATTTTCTTCTAAAAGATCGGTTACCCCTTTGAACTCTTCACTTTTAGAAGATCTTTTTCCACATACTATAAGAGCTTTTTTAAGTCCTCTTGAAGTTATCTCTTCTGCTATTTTCTTAACGCACCCTGGTCCCATTAAACTTATATTCGGCATAAAAAATGCATAACTCATGTCTTTTCCCCCTTGTTAAACGTTTTTTTAAGCGTTATTATTTGTTTTTTATTTAACACACTATAATTATATACCACATTTTTCCTTATGTATATAGTTTTTTTGTTTTTTATATGTAAATATCATGTTATTATAAAACCAATACTATATTATGAAATATTTTTACATTCAACGACATCATTAGTTAATATTAAGGAGAAAGTGTAATGATTTTAATTTTAAAAAAGTATAAAATGAAAATTATAGAATACCTTAAGTTCAATGCTATAGGTATAACAAATTTTATAATTTCTCAAATGATTTATATTAGTTTGTATTTATTTTTAGAAATTCACTATTTAGTAGCCTATTCTATAACTAGTTTAATAAGTGTATCTGCTTCATATTTTCTAAATTCAAAGTTTACATTTAAAGAATCTAATTATACAGCTAAAAAGTTTTTATTGTCTTCTTTAGTTTACGTATTTGAATTTTTCTTAAATATGATAATAATAATCTTATTTGTAAACATACTTCATATTAATGAGATTATAGCACCTTTATTTGCTCCAGTTTTTTCTACTCCTCCTGTCTTTTTTATGATGAGAGCTGTAATAAAAAAAGATATATATTAAATAGTAACCTATTTAATATATATCTTTAATTTTTTAACCACCTATTTGATTCATATTTCTTTTTGTATCACTCTTTTTATTCTCTATTAATTTATGTTTTTCTGGTTTTTCATATATATACTTTTCTATCAAATTAGTAAACTCATTCTCATCGTTTAAATACTTATTAATATCTAACTCTTCACTTGAATGTAAACACAATTTTACTTTCCCATTAGAAGTCATTCTTATTCTGTTACATTCACTACAAAACGAGCAACTCATAGGTGTAATTATTCCTACCTTACCTTTTGAATTTCCGAGTTTATAATAAGATGCAACACTTTTTTCTTCATTTTTTATGGGTTTTAAGTTTTCTATTTTATTTAAAGCTTCTTTTAAATTGATATATCCATTCTTAAATATTTTTAAACCTTCTCCTATAGGCATCAATTCTATAAATCTAACATCTATTTCCTTGTTTTTTGTTAAATTTATAAATTGATTTAGTTCATCATCATTTAATCCTTTTATTAAAACACAGTTTATTTTTACTTTTATGCCTAATTCCACACATCTATCAATTGATTTTAATACTTCTTTTAAGTCTCCACCTCTAGTTATTTTTTTATATTTATCTTCATCTAAGGAATCCAAACTTATATTAACTTTTTTTAATCCATTTTCTTTTAACTTATCTATTTTTTCATAAAGACCTATAGCATTTGTTGTTATACATATATCATCGATATTACAATTTTCTTTTGTGTACTTTATAAGGTCTTGTAATTTATCATAAATAAGAGGTTCTCCACCTGTAAATCTTACCTTTTTTATTCCTAATTTTGAAAATCCTTTAATTATAAATTTATAATTTTCAAAACTTAATATATCATTTATGTTCTTATCAAATTCAAATTTTTTAGGCATACAATAAATACAACTTAAATTACATTTGTCGGTTAAAGAAATTCTTAAGTAGTCTATTTCTCTGTTATACTTGTCTATCATTTGCACACTCCACAGCTTCACCTTTTAGTATATCTATCCCATGTCCTATGGTATCTATTACAAATTCGATGCTTTCTATTGCTCCTTTAGGACTCCCTGGTAAATTTATTATAACCGTATTTTGTCTTATCCCACTTACACCTCTACTAAGCATTGCTCTCTTAGTTATTTTACAAGATTCCATTCTTATGTATTCACTAATTCCCGGAATCTCCCTTTCAATAACTTCCTTTGTAGCTTCTGGAGTTATATCTCTTTTAGAAAATCCAGTACCTCCATTAGTTAATATCAAATCTACATCTAAATTACATAATTTTATAATTTCGTTTTTTAGCTTTTCTTTATCGTCAGGAATCATAGTGTAATATTTAACTTCATATTCTTCTTTGACATTTATAAAGTCAGCCAGTTTCTTTCCTGTTATATCTTCTCTTTTACCTATAGAACCTTTGTCACTTAAAGTTATTATCGCTACATTGAACATATATCCACCTCTTTAAATCTCTTATGTATATACATAATTCTACCATATATTTTTTATGTTAGATAGTAACCTCTTTTAATATCTTTAAGTTAAAAACAGCAGTTACATAAAATTTTATGTAACTGCTGTTTTCTATCTACTAAAATATATATTTTTATTTGTAGCATCTAATTTGCAATTTACGCCTAAAGGTATACTTATCATTGGATTACAATGTCCTGATTGCAAGTTGTATATACAAGGTTTATTGTACTTTTTAACTCTATCTGATAGTAAATCATATAACTCATAATCATCAGCTTTTTCTTTTTTGCAATCTTCAAAATCTCCAAATATAATACCTTTACAATCCTCAAATTTATCTCCTAATTCTAATTGTGTAAGCATTCTATCTATTCTATAGATTTGTTCTCCAACTTCTTCTATAAACAAAATTTTATCTTTAGTATTAATCTCATATTTAGTTCCCATAGTACTTGCTATCAATGATAAATTACCACCTATTATTTTTCCTTCTGTAACTCCCTCTACTATAGTATATAATTCTTCTCCCATAGGATTTTCTATAGCTAAGTTATCTTTCATATTAATCATATTTTTAAAAGAATTGTAAGTAAAGTCATGCCAGTTTGGTGATGTTGATGCCATTATTCCATGGTAAGTTACCAAATTACAATATTGATTAAAAGCTATATGAAGTGCAGTTATATCTGAGTACCCAATAAATACTTTTGGATTTGCTTTTATAATATCATAGTTTATTTTATCAAGTATTCTAGGTGTTCCATATCCACCCCTAAGACATAAAATCCCATCAACTTCTTTGTCTTTAAACATTATTTCTATATCTTTAACTCTTGTATTGTCATCACCTGCTAAATATCCTTTATAGCTTAGATAGCAAGTATCTCCCATTTTTACTTTATATCCAAAACTTTCAATGGTTCTTTTTATTTTGTCAATTTCAAAGTTTAAAGAATCCTTGCTCTCAGGTTTATATGGACTTGATGGTGCTATTATTCCTATTGTATCACCCTTTTTTAACTGTTTTGGAAATATCATAGTTAATCATCCCCCATTATATAGTTTAAACTTTTTATTATTTTATTATTTTTCAAATAAATTTTATCAACTCTTCTTGAAGTTAATACAAGTATTTCATTTCTATTTGTATCACATAAGTTTGCAATCTCTAAAATATTAGGTCCATTTTTCCCATAAAAGACAACATCTTTTTCATAATCACTTTCATTTATACCACTTATATCTATAATCATTTGATCCATACAAATTTTACCTATTATATTGCATTTTTTATTATTTACATATACATAACCTTTATTTGATAGGCATCTCGGTATTCCATCTGCATATCCACACGGTATAATACCTATTTCCATATCTTTATTTGCTATGTATGAATAATCATAACTTACACCTTCACCTTTAATAAGCCTTTTTACTTGTATTATTTTTGATTTAAATGTAATAGCTTCAAGCAAATTTAAATTTGATTTACGGCTATTATATCCATATATACTAGATCCAACCCTAACCATATCTAAATGAAAATCCTCATAAGCTACCATACCTATACTGTCACATATATGATTTATAGGTATATCTTTATATTTTAAAATTTCATCTAATATGTTTTTAAACTTATTGAATTGTTCATAATCAGATATCTTATCTTTAAGTGCTAAATGGGAGAAAATTCCTTCCACAAATATATGATCTAAATTTATAATATCTTTTATATCTTCAATAGTAGATTCATTAATTTTAAACCCTAATCGATTAAATCCTGTATCTATTTTTATATGAATCTTGCCTTTAATATTTTTCATCTTGCAAATACCATTAATTATATTAGCTTGCTTAATTGAAAACACTGTAATTGTTATGTTTTTTTTAATAGCCAGCTCCAAGTAATTATCTGGAATATATCCCATTACTAAAATGGGTAAATCTATATTATTTTCTCTTAATTCAAAAGCTTCACTTATAGCTGCAACACATATATAATCTACATTTTCTTTGTCTATATTTTTGCATAGTTCAACTGCTCCATGCCCATATGCATCTGCTTTAACTACTATAGCTAATTTTGTATTTTTTGAAATATATTTTTTTATCTCACATATATTTTTATTTATTATATCTAAATCAATCTCTAAATAAGTTTCTCTTGTCAAATTCATAAGTTTCCTCCATTAATATGCTTTTTATATGTATATTTTAAAATTTAAATAACTATATCTATTATATGAAAATTAAAATTATTAATAGACAGTCCTCTTAATAATTTTAATTTTAATAAAGATTAGGGGGAAGATTTTATGAGAGTATATATAAGTGCCGATATAGAAGGTACGTGCGGAATTGTAAGTTGGGAGGAAACTAACCTTAATTGTGCTCATTCAGAATATCATAAAACTCAGATGACTAAAGAGGTTAAATCAGCTTGTGATGGAGCCAACGCAAATAATTGTGATTTTATTTTAGTAAAAGATGCTCATGATAGCGCTCGAAATATTAATCCATCTTTACTTCCTACAAATGTAAGTTTAGTTAGAGGATGGACTAATGGTCCTCTTATTATGATGGCAGGTATTGACCCTACTTTTGATGCAACTCTTTTTATAGGATATCATAGTGGAGCTAGTCAAGATGGAAACCCACTTTCTCATACAATGAATAGTTCTAAATATGATTATGTAAAGATAAATGGCGAAATCGCAACAGAATTTATGGTAAATGCATATACAAGTGCTTACTTTAATGTTCCTGTAGCATTTTTAAGTGGAGATGAACTGCTTTGTAAAAATGCTAAAAAACTAAATCCAAATATAGTAACAGTTCCTGTATCAAAAGGAATTGGAAATGCATCTATCTCTATACATCCAGATATAGCTTTTAAAAATATAAAAGATGGTGTTGAGCAAGCTCTATCAGGTGATCTTTCTAGACATATAATAAAACTCCCTGATTTATTTGACATAGAAATCAAATTTAAAAATCACTATGATGCTTATAAAGCTTCTTTCTATCCGAAATGTAAGTTAATAAATACTCAAACAATATCTTTTTCAACAGATGATTATTATGAGTTTTTAAGAATGTTTTTATTTATTTAAAGAAAGTGCTAATGATAATTAAATTTAATTATCATTAGCACTTTTATATGCATTGATTTTATCTATCAATTCTTTTATAGATTTTTTATCAGTTAAGTCTATTTTTTCTTCAAATCCCCTTAAAACAACTTTATCATCTTCTGTTAAATCTGATTTAGTCTTTTTGTCTATCATGCTTTTTAGTGCTTTCATCATAATTTTGTCTATGAAGCTTAGTGAACTATAATCTAATCCTCCTTTAAAATTGTAAAATCCAACATTTTTTTCTTCTATATTTTTAAAGTTATTTTTTATTAATGATTCTTTTCTATTTTCACTTATACTTTCCATTCCAACTGAAAAAATATAAATATTCTTATCTTTTATTTTATTATAGTTTTGGTCAATAAAGTTTAATCCATTTATTTTTCCCCTATATATGCCACCTCCAAATATTATAGTTTCATATTCGTCTAAATGTTTTGACCTTATATCGGAAATTTCATATAAATCTGCATCTAACTTCAAAGCAATCCATCCTGCATATTTTTTTGTACTACCATATTTAGTTTTATATATTACTGCAATTTTTTTACTCATATAAACACCTCATCTTACAGTTATTTCTTCTTATATATACTTATATGACTCATTTGTTCATTTTCCTTTAATTATTTTTCATACTCTTTTTTATCATCATCATCGTAATCATTCCAAAGGTAGCAACTGTTGCAACAATCATCCATCCTACAAATATATTGTATTTTTCTATCATATCACCCATAATCATAGGTCCTATTGCAAATCCGATCCCTGATATTAAAGGTAGTATCGAACTTATTCTTCCTCTATGTGATGCTGGAGTGTTATTCGCAATAAACGTTCCTTGATTTATAACTATTAAAATTTCTCCTATTGTCATTAAGAATACACCTATAAAAAATAAAACTACAGTATTTACTATTCCAAACATAAAAAATGCAATTGCATAAAATAACCCTCCAATAGACATCGCTTTTAATACATTCATTTTTGTTGTTAAAGATGTAATTATAGGTGTAAATACTATAACTACTACTCCATTTATTCCACCTAGCAGTCCATAAAGTTTTGCTCCATTTGATCCAAATAAATCCTCTAACTGTATGGGTAATGCAAATCCCCACTGTGAATATGAAAAATAGTACATCAATACTCCTAAAGAAAAGATTATTAGTGTAGGTCTTTGAATCAAAACCTTAAATGCAGAACCTTCTACCTTTTGTTCTAAATCACTTAAAATTTCTTCACTTTCATAATTTTCATCATTTATTTTTCGTTCTTTTACAAATAAAATTATTAAGGCCAATGCTATTAAAGTTGTAATTCCATCTCCTATAAATATAAGTGGTAAGTAATTTTCATATAAAAGTCCCCCTAATATAGGTCCTATGCAAAACCCTATATTACTTCCCATATATAAAAGAGAATACGAAGTTTTTCTATTTTTATATGTTGTTATATCTGCATTTAAAGCTTCAAATGCAGGTGATGAAATTGAATATAGACAGGATGACAAAATCATTATTTTTGCCATTGTTATCGAAGGTTTCATAAACCCACAAGCTATAAGTGTTAAGGCTCCAAGAAACTGACAAATAATTATAACTTTTCTTCTTCCTATCGTATCTGCTAATTTCCCTCCAAATATCATTGCAGGTGCTTGAAATGCAGATAGTATTGTTATAAATACACCTGCTTCAGATACTGATAAGCCAATTTTTTGAGTTAAAATTAAAGCCATTAGAGGATGTACAAAAGCTCCAAGGCTATTTACAATCCTTCCAATAAACAAAACATATACTTCTTTGGACAAACCTTTATATGTTTTTAACAAATTGGTAATTCCCATAGCATTCCTCCTAATAAATTGATTCATACTCTATAATTATATTACTTTTAACTCATCCAAAATCACTTTAATCAAAAATCACTTTAATAAATTCGCAATTTTCCAAATATTATAAAATCAAAATAAGTCATATTAAAATATTCAAGCTATATTAACATGACTTATTCAATGATTTATTCAACTTCATTAAGTTCTAATGAATCTTCTGTTTTTAATAAAAATGATAATTTTGTTTCTGCGCAAATAATAGCTGTAAATATAAATAAACTTCCCAAAATCATTCTAAGCGTTATTATTTCCTTTGCTATTATTACAGAAAAAAGCATTCCAAATATTGCTTCAGTGGATAATAATATTGCTGTTTTAGTTCCATCAACTTTAGTTTGGCATATAGTTTGTCCAAGAAAACATATAGTTGTATTGAATACACCTAAAAATAGCACAGATCCTATTGTTGAACTGTTTATAGTAGTACTTAATTCTCCTGCAAAAACCTGTAATATCAACGATAGTAAAAATGCTGTTGCCATTTGTATACATGTAAGTACGACAGGATCGTGTTTTTTTGTAAATTCACTAGTTAAAAATATATGCATAGCAAACCCTACTGCACATATTAATGTCAGTCCATCTCCAAAACTTATACTAAAATCTGACTCTAATGAGATTATTCCTATTCCTATAAGTGCAATTAAACTACTTATAATTCCTATTTTTTCTATCTTTCGTTTATATAAAATACATCCTACAAATGGTACTATTACAACATTTGCAGCTGTTAAAAATGCACTTTTTGCTGAAGTTGTATATTTCAATCCAAACGTCTGAAAAGAAAATGCTATAAATAAAAATATACCAAGTAATACCCCTGAAATAATATCTTTTTTATTTATATTTCTAAGTTTTTTAAAGAATATTACACTTATTAAAAGTGCACCTATAAAAAACCTACCTGTCATTAATTGAAATGGAGTAAGTCCATTTTCCAACCCAAGCTGAGTTGCTACAAATCCACTTCCCCAAATCAGAGATACTAATAATAACCCAATTTCTCCACTATACTTTTTTATAAAAAACCCCTCCTTTTTTACCCACTCATATTATTATATTATTTATTTAGCACTTTTTCTATAATCTACAAAAACTTTATGTATAAATTTTCATAATTGTAAAAAATTTCGCCCATTTATATAATTATATAAAAATTATTCATATTTTTGATGTATATAATATTTTAGAAAATATAAAACTTTCGACGTTTTTTGCTATCCATTTACATATTTTGTCACGAGTGCTAAGATTTAATTATTAAATCAATTATTCTTAAGGAGATGTTAAAAATGACTGTTAAAAACGAAGTAAAACACATAGAAGACGAATTTAAAAAAGATGTAGAATGTTTAAAATCTAGACATGAAGATAAAAAAGAACTTAGACATGAAAATCATGAAGAACATAAATTTGCTAAAGAATTAAAGCATCAAATGAAAAAAGAAGAAAAAGAGTTAGAAAAAGAATGTAAAAAAGAATCTAAGGAAATAAACAGTGAAATAAAAAAAGAAGAACATGATGATCACAAGTTTGCTAAAGAATTAAAACATGAAATGAAAAAAGAAGAAAGAGAACTAGAAAGAGAAGAAAGTAAAATAATAAAAAATGAAAATAAAGAAATAAAAAAAATAGATAAAGAAATAAAAAAAGAATTAAAACAATTAGAGAAATAGTTTAAAAAGCGTGCCTTACAAATAGTAAAGTACGCTTTTTTTAAAAACTTGGACTATTTGCATATCTATCTATATATATATTAATATTGAACTATTTTATTTTAATATATATAGGGAGGATTTTCATGAGCATAACTTTCATATTAATGACTTCTGTTGCACTATCTATGGATGCATTCACTGTATCATTGTCTAAAGGTATGTGTATAAAAAAATTAGATTTTAAACTTGCTCTTAAAATTGCATTTTCTTTTGGATTATTTCAAGCTTTAATGCCTCTTATCGGTTGGAAAATAGGGATTGGATTTTCTGAATATATAAAGTCTATTGACCACATAATAGCATTAATTTTGCTATGTTTTCTAGGCCTAAATATGATTTTTTCAAAAGATGATGGTTCTAAGTCATCTAAATTAAGTAATTTTGATATATTTATTTTATCTATAGCTACTAGCATAGATGCTCTTGCAGTAGGCATTAGTTTTTCATTTTTAAATATTTCAATACTGCCTATAATACTTTGCATAGGCATAATAACATTCATACTTTGTTTTTTAGGTGTATTAATAGGAAATAAGGTGGGAAATTTTCTAGGAAGTTTTGCTAAATTTTCAGGAGGAATAATACTTATTTTAATAGGTTTTAATATTTTTAACGAACATACTGGTTTTTTAAATTATTTCTTTTAATTACATATTTTAAGTTTTAAGGTGACATCTATCAAATCTAAATGTCACCTTAATTCATGTTGTCTCCATTTAGTGAGCATATACTATCGTAGTAAATGCCTTTTTTATTCATTAATTGCTCATGCGTTCCACTTTCAGCTATTACCCCTTTATCTACTACCATTATGTTATCGCAATATCTTATAGTGCTTAATCTATGTGCTATTATTATACTGGTTTTGTCTTTCATCGCATATTTTATAGCTTCTTGTATTTTTCTTTCTGTATTAGTGTCTATACTGCTTGTAGCCTCATCTAAAATCAATATTGGTGATTCTTTCAGTATAGCTCTTGATATACTTATTAATTGTTTTTGTCCTATACTTAAACTATCTCCGCCTTCTTCTATCCATGTATCATAATTGTTTTTTAATTTCATTATGAAACTATGCGAATTAGAGATTTTACATGCATCAATTACATCTTCCTTTGTAGCATCTAATTTTGAATACTTTATATTGTCTAAAATCGTCCCATTAAATAAGTATATATCTTGTAATACAATTGATAAAGAGTTGTTAAAGTATTCTTTATCATAATCGTTAATATCATATCCTCCTATTAAAATCTTTCCTTTATCATGCTCATATAATCTATTTATAAGATTTATAATAGTTGTTTTGCCACTTCCAGTCGTACCTATTATGGCATTGCTTGTTCCATCTTTAATTTTAAAGTTTAAATCCTTTAATATATAATCACCTTTTCCATATTTAAACCATACATTTTTAAATTCTATATCCCCTTTTAACATATCTTTACTTTTAACACCTTTAATTACATGTTTTTCTTTTACCTCTTCATCTAATATTTCAAAAACTCTTTCGCATCCAGCTATTGATATCTGAAATGTATTAAATAAATTTGCAAGTTCATTTAAAGGCCTAGTAAATTGCTTTGTATAACTTAAAAATGTAGCTATAGTTCCTACAGTTATTATATTCTTTATTGAGAGGTATGCCCCTGCTACTGAAATAAGCGTAAATGATATGTTTGTAATAACATTCATCATAGGCATAAGTAGCGAACTATATATCTGTGCTTTTAAAGATTCTCTTAAAAGCCTATCATTTATTTCATTAAAGCTTTCTACTGAGTCTTCTTCATAGTTAAAAGATTTTATTACATTCATATTTTTTATATTTTCTTCTATATGTGAATTTAATAACCCTAATTCTATTTGTTGGTTTTTAAAAAATGACTTACTTCTTCTCGCAATAAATTTGCTTAGTATAATAACCAGAGGCATTGTAATTATACTTAATATTGTAAGCTGAGGGCTTAATATAAACATCATAATTACGGTTCCAAAAATAGTTATAATAGATGTAATTATCTGAGCTATTGAACTTGATATTCCACTACTTATATTATCAATATCATTAGTTATCCTACTCATTAAATCTCCATTTTTATGTTCATCAAAATATGCAATAGGCAATGTTTGGAGCTTTGAAAAAACAGATGATCGTATTTTTTTTATGACCCTTTGAGACATATTTATTATTATAAATTCCTTAAATAAACTTACAACTGAGTCAATTAGATAAAAACTAATTAAAGCTCCCAATGTTATTTTAAATATAGATTTTCCAAGTACATTCATATCTATTATATCTATGCACTTTCCTATTAAAAGGGGGATTAATATAACAATTAAACAATCTAAAAAAACTAAAATACTTATTAATATTAATGTCTTTTTCTCATTATTAAAATATTTTAAAAGTCTTAAAATTGTCTTTCTCGTATTTTTAGGTTTCTTCCTTGGCGTAAATCTACTTTCAATCTTACTTTTCATTGATTACCCACCACCTTTATACATCTGGCGATATTTGAGAGTTATATATTTCTTTATACATATCACATTGTTTTAATAGACTGCTATGATTATCAAAACCGACTATTTTCCCATTTTCTAAAACTATTATTTTATCCATATCTAATATAGAACTAATCTTTTGAGAAACCACTATGTATGTAGTATTATCTAGGTAGTTTTTTATGTTGTTTTTAATTCTATTTTCAGTTTTTATGTCCATAGCACTAAATGAATCATCTAAAATTAAAATTTTAGGATTTTTTATTAATGCTCTAGCTATACAGACTCTTTGCTTTTGCCCTCCTGATAAATTAGCTCCATTTTCTCCAACCATTTGTTCATATCCACCTTCAAAATTCTTTATAAATTCATCACATTCACATATTTTGCATATGTCTATAACCTTATCTAATGAAGCTTTTCTATTTCCCATTTTTATATTATTAATTATAGTTTTATTAAACAAAGTACTTTTTTGTGGAACTAATCCAATATACTCTCTTAAGTTTTTGCTATCCAAGTCATTTATATCATTTCCATCTATATTTAAAATTCCTTTGTCTATTTTATAAAATTTCATTATTAAACTTATTAAGGTTGTTTTTCCGCTTCCTGTTGGTCCAATTATACCTATATGTTCTCCTTGATTTATTTTGAAACTTATATCGTTTAATACTTTCTCATTATCAGTATATGAAAAATTCACATTTTTAAATTCTAAACTACCACTGATATCTATTTTTATATTTCCTCTCTTATCTATATCATTTTGAGTATCTAAAACTTCTATAACTCTTTCACTAGACGCTTTTGCTCTTATAAAGACATTAAAAATATGAGCTATCATAAGCAATGAAGTTAATATTCGCCCTATATAATTTATATAAGCTACAATAACACCTACTTCAATTTCATTTTTTAAAATTAATTTTGATCCTAAATATAATATAGCTGCTATTATTATATTTGAAATTAAAGTTATTGTTGGTTTAAATACAGTACTAATTTTCATAGCTTTTTCAGTTACTTCTAATAAATCCATGTTCACATTTTCAAATTTTTCTTCTTCATACTTTACCCTATTAAATAACTTAACGATTCTTATGTTACATAGATATTGCCTTAAATTTGAATTTAAATTGTCTAAAGATATTTGAACTTTCTTAAAATAAGGTGTTCCTATATTTAAATTTATGATAATTATGCCAAATATAATAATTATACCAACTAATAATACTATTGAAAGTTTTAAATTTAGCTTCATAGCCAATATAAAACTACCTATGCAAAGTATAGGAGCTTTTATTATAATTCGCATTAATCCATTTACAAATTGTTGTATTTGGTTAATATCATTGGTACTCCTAGTTATTAAAGATCCTTTTGTTATTTTATCTATATTCTCAAATGAGTATGAATTTATATGTTCAAATATATCGCTCCTTAAATCTCTAGCAAATTTTTGAGATACATTTGTTGAAATTATACTTCTTAAAATAGCAAAAACGGCTCCTGCTATTGTTATCACTACCATTAAAAATCCTTTGTTTATCAGATAATTCATATCTTTATTTGCTATACCTATATCTATAACGTTAGCCAGTATCGTAGGTTGCATCAAATCACAAATAGCTTCAAAGCTAACCAACACTATGCCTAAAATAAATAAAACAAAATATTTTTTCATATAAACCATAAAGTGTCTCACAAGCACACCTCCCCAATATATTTATATGTACTTTATACTATTTATTATATCCATTTTACATTTTATAATAAATCATACATTTTAAAATAATAAAAAAGCTATCTCATAATCATGAGATAGCTTCTATTTTTTATTTGATAAAAAATATCCAATCCATATTCCAAGTGCCAAAGTAATAAGTGTTGTAAAATTTATTCTTGTAAATAACACTCCAGCTAAAACCCCAATCGCTATTCCTACAATCATACAATTATTTTTCATATACTCCTCCATAATAAAACCTATATTATAGAATATGAATATATGATTATAAATTAACCATAAACTTTTTTCTATATGAAATAAATTAATAATCCTACTATAATTGATGGAATTGTGGTTATTATAGTTGCCCATAAAGCAGACTTTTTATCCATAGCTAATAAAGGAAATAATGCATCTCCATCTTGAGATATACTATTTGCAACTAATGCTGCAAAAGGTAAGCTTCCTTTTAAATAAAATGACATAACTACAATTTGAACGCCACATCCTGGTACAATTCCAAGTGCAGCTCCAGCAAATACACTTATAACCCCTGCTCCTAATATTAAGTTTACTAGTGCTTCTTCTCCTCCAGCCATAAGTATAATTAAATCATATAACACATATGCTACAAAGATCCAAACAATTACAAATGATATTTCACTTACAGAGTGTATTAAAGTTTCTTTTAACGACATAAGTTTATGTTCATTCTCTTCAAAATTTTCATTTTCAATAACTTTTTTAGTCATTATCATATATACAAAAGATGCTACTATACCTACTATAGCTATTATCTCTTCAAATGAATGCATAGCTTCTATAAACCCAAACTCTAAACCTGAATGTGCTAGTATCATAAATATACATCCAGTTATAAGCAGTAATAAATATATTTTATATCCTATTCCATGAACTATTTCATGTGCTATGTGGTAAAATCTTCTACTTTTTTGAATATCACATGAATTAGAGTTTGATGTTCTTGAACAATTATTAGATTTACTTTTATCCAAATTAGACTTGCATTTATGTAGTTCTAACTTTTCTTCGGTTTTAAAATAATCAACTATGTATCCAGTTAAAATACCAACTAAAAAACTTATAATCGTTACTAAAACATATGCTTTAAAATCAGTTGTCATCATTAAAAATGCACTATCTCCCATGCTAGCAATTAAACTTGCTATTATTGTTCCAAAAGTTACCTTATTGCTTATAAATAATGGCATTAAAACTATACTTCCCCCACATCCAGGAAGAGCTCCTAACAAAGCTCCAAATAGCGGTTGTAATTTTTTATTTCTACTTATTATTTCTACAAAACTTCCGCTTGTTTTGTAGTTTATAAATCCAAATAATAATATAGACATGCTGACTAGTGATCCTACATGTAAGAAAGTCTCTTCAGCACTGTTTATCAGTATACTCATAAATCATCCTCCGAAAATTTTATATTTTAAATTATACTACTTTATTTTTCATTTGTAAATGATTATCTATATCATTTGTATTTTTACCTATATTTAATTTATGTCCAATGCATTTCATGTTAATCATTTTTTATTGAATATTAGTATTGAATAAAGTATTTATAATAATTTTCTCACAAAAAAATAAAAAAGTAAAATAGACAAGCTATTTTACTTTTTTATTTTTTTGATCTATGATTGTTTTAGTTGTGTCTATATCCTTTGCTATACATCTTTGTGTATTTAATCTTTCTCCTACTAACATAGTAGACATTAATGTTTTTAACTCTTCTACTAATTTGTGGAACTCTTCTGTATTTTCTAAATTTTTCTCTTTATCTATTATTGTTTCTGTAGTATCATTTCCTTTTACTACATCTACTTCTTCATTTAATTTTTCTTCATTTAGCATAGTGTTAACTAAACCTTTAGCTTCATCTGCTAATTTTTCAATTTCTTCCATGCTTATATGTTCATCTTCTTTTTGGTCTATTATAGTTTTAGTTGTATCTATATCTTTTGCTATACATCTTTGTGTATTTAATCTCTCACTTACTAATAACTCTCCACCTACACCCTTTAAATTTTCAACTAAATTAGTTAAAGACTTATATAGTTTTCTCATTTCTTGTTCATCAAGTTCTCTTTTTTCTTCCTTTGGTTCTATTATTGTCTTAGTTGTATCTATATCTTTTGCTATACATCTTTGAGAGTTTAATCTTTCACTTACTAACATAGTATCCATTATGCCTTTTAACTCATCCTTAAACTCTTTTAATAATTCATTTATTTTTTTCATATTTACCACCCCGCAAAATATTTTTATATTATATATATTACCCTATTTTGCCATAATAAAACAAGATTTTATTTAAAATTTTACCATTTAAATTAATTGTCGATTATTGTAGCCCGTTTTTCGCTATTTTTATATGTTTTACTATATTTTTTTAAATATACTTTCATTAATTCCAAGTTACAGTCATATAATTTTCTCTAGGAGGTGCTTTGATTTGAATGTAAATCTAAATTTGATATCTACCTTATCTATAGCTATAGTCTTTTTCATAATTGGTACTTTCTTAAAAGATAAAATTAAATTTTTTTCAAAATTTTGTATACCATCACCAGTTATAGGAGGATTGCTTTTTACACTTTTGTCATTATTATTAAGAATTTTCAATATTGTAAATATTAGTGTCTCTCAAAATTTTATATCTATATTTATGACTGTTTTTTTCACAATTTTAGGGCTCAATGCTAGCTTTAAACTTGTAAAAAAAGGTGGTAGCTTGCTATTTAAGTACTGGATTCTCTGTGGCTTTTTAGCACTTTCTCAAAATATAATAGCAGTTTCGATAGCTAAAATCACTAATATTCATCCATTAATAGCTCTTATGTGTGGAACTATTTCAATGGAGGGTGGACATGGAAATGCAGCTGCATTTGGAAGTACTATCGAGAAAATGGGAATAAACGGCGCCGTAACCATAGGTCTAGCTTCTGCAACTTTAGGTATAATAATAGGCGGACTTTTAGGTGCTCCAGTTGCCCGATATCTAATTGAGAAACATAATTTAAAACCTAAGTTTAATCCATACCCTAAGTTATATAATAAAAAATCTAATTTCTTAACTAAAAACTTTTTAACAAGAAATTCTAAGTCTAACATTTTTACAACAATAAACTTTTTTGAACACACGTTAGTTATTCTTCTGTGTTTAAACTTCGGAAACTTAATTGCAAAAACAATATATTTAAAAACATCTATTGTTATACCAAGTGTTGTAGGTTGTATGATTGTTGCTTGTATATTTAGAAATTTCAATGATAAAGTTAAATTAGTTAATTTAAATTTTTATATATTAGATTTTGCAAGTGATATTGCACTTTCAATGTTTTTAATAATAGCCCTTATGAGTATAAATCTATTAGATTTAGCAACTATTGCAGGTCCTATGCTTTTAATAATTTTTGCTCAGGTTATATTCATATTAATTTACTCAATTTTTGTATGTTTTAAAGTATTAGGAAAAAATTTTGATGCAGCAGTAATGATATCAGGTATTATAGGTCATGGAATAGGAAATACACCTAATGCATTAGCTAACATAAATTCGGTTACCCATAAATATGGTCCATCTGAAAAAGCATCATTGATAGTCCCTTTAGTAGGAGCATTCTTGTTGGATATTTTTTCACTTCCATGCATAATAATTTTTATAAATCTTTTTAAATAAATTACATACTAATTCGTAACATTTGTTACAGATTTTTTTATTTGTTTCATATATAATAATCTACATAATTTATAACTTAGGAGGATTTTTTTATGTCTTGCGGATGTGCAAATACAAATAAGAATGATGGAAAGCAAGTTGTTGATTTAGTTAGAAGTAAAGATAAGGGTGATTTTCCATTAAGAACACCACATGAAATTGTTTGTTCTAATTGTGAAAATACATTTATCATGAACACACATGTTGATAAATGTGATCATTGCAACATGACTTATGGTGTTACACCTTGTAGTTCTATGAATAAGGAAAATATTAAAGCAGCTGGTATAAATTATTAAAACTCCCATTTAGGGAGTTTTATTTAAATTGGTTTTCGTTTAAATTTTCATCTTCATTATCAATTTTATTTATAAATTTACTCATTTCTTCATTTGATACATGTTCTTCATTGTCATAACTTAGTCTATTACTATTAAATTCTTCTATTTTAGATTTTAATTCATAGTCTTCATTTTCTTCTTCTATATTATCTAATCCATATCCATAATCATCATAGTCATACTCTTCTTGCTTTGCTTTAGCTTTTTTATAGACCATTGTAGCTCCTATAGTTGCTGCTCCTATTCCTAAGGCTGTAAGTGTTGTTATTTTTGCAGCTTTATGTCTTTTAGTCTTTCTCTCCAGTTCTTTTTTCTCTTCTTTTATATTTTTATATATTTTTTTAGCTAGCATATAAAAAACTCCCTTCATGTATTTTTGTTATAACTTTAATCCATATTAGTATTTGGAATTATTTTAAAAAAACACAATTAATTATTGTTATATTAGGAAATTTTATGCTATACATATTTTTTTAATTGTTTTAATATATTATTAGTAATACATTAAAACATAAAGGAGGTTTCATTTTGTTATTTTATAAAAAAGAAGTTCCTAGATACTTAATTTTAACTACAAACATACTTATATTATTATATACAGTTTCCTTAATATACTTTATTTTCTTTGGAGAATCATTTCAAATCGCACCTTGTTTTTGCTCTCTAATGATAACTGTATTTATAAAGTTTACAACGAAAAAATTTATAAATGTAATTTCTCCTATTTTAATTTTTTCAATACTTATATTTATTTTATTTTCATCTTACTTGGGTTCCAGTTTCGATTTTTATGGAATAATTAACCACTATGATGATATAATGCATTCTCTATCAGGTGTTTTAGCCGTTTTATTTGCATATGATGCCTTTGTGCTACTAAATTCTAATTCAAATACTATAATCGACAGAAAAGTTATAATTGTATTTACTTTTTGTTTTAGCATGGCTATAGCTGGTTTATGGGAGATATCTGAATTTTTAATAGATAGTTTCTTTGGAACAAATATGCAAGTTGGTGGACTTGCAGATACAATGCATGATATGATAGATGCTTTTATTGCTTCAGTCATAACTATACCTTTATACGAATTGTTTTATAAAAAATATAAATAAACAAAAATAAACCTCACAAATGTGAGGTTTATTTTTGCTTATTTGTATTCCCCGTCTGAGTATTTCTTTAAAATATCTACAAATCCCATTATCTCTAAATTTGCATCAGTTCCATTCATTATTTGATTATAATACCAATTTGCAAATTCTGGATCTGCTAAAGTTTCATTTAATTTTACAAAATCTAACTTTCCATAGTTTTGATTATTCTCTTTCATTATTACCCTCTCCTTAAAATAATATTATTTAACCTATACATATATTGTTTATTACTTTATTATATTCATCCCTTTTATTATTTACTTGTAAAATTTTTTTATAAATCTTTTTATAAACTAATCACAATTTTATTTACTAATTAACATAATTTAATCTTTTTCAATTGCGTTTTTTTGCAATAATTTTTTACATCTGTTTTTTGGGTACAACAAGTAATCCTGTTTCAATATTTTTATATTTTTTAATCAAATCTATTTTCTCAGGAATTAAGTTTTTTGACTTTTTAATTTTAACTATTTTTATAATATTATATTTGCATATTTTAATATACTTTTTTTATCTTCCATGGTAGAATATAGTTGTATAAATGTACCCAATTTTACATTTTATTGCAATATTATCCTTGTTTTAATTAATATGTTTTAGTTATTACTGTAATTAATTGTAGCTAAGTAACAAAAAAAGACCCTCGTACCCTTAAAAAAGGGACGAAAGTCTTGTTATCCGCGTTGCCACCCTAGTTGTTTATATTTATAAAAATATAAACCTCCTCAGTCCTGTAACGTAGGTTTACGACTAATCTTACTATTATTTCGGACTAGTAGCTCCGGAATGGATTCAAAAACCATTGTAATGAGTTCTCACCAACCACTCACTCTCTGAATACAAACTTGCTTTTTACTATTTTCCTTCTTAGCTATATTCTTTATTCTATTTAATAAATATTATAGTACATATCCAATCAATTTTCAATACAAATTATTAATTTTTTTATTTTAATAATATTACTTCATTTAATTTTAAATTTACTTCGACAGTTGTATTGTCTTTTACATCATCGTAAATATATCCTATTACCTCTAGTTTCTTTGCATCATTAGAGTGTACAGAACTTAAACTTACATCTTGAGATTTTTTTATTACTTCATATGAATCCAAATAGGTTACGTTAGTATACTCATTTTCATCGTTTAATTCTGCAACTTCTAAAACTACACTACCTATATCCTTATCTGAGATATTCTTTATTGTAATTTTAGAGCTATACCCACCATTAACTTCACTTACAAGCTCTGGTTTAGATATTCCTAATATATCATATTTTGCATCTTTTACAATTCGCTCTCTAGTAGTTGATATATCCATTTTATTAGTTTCTAAATCTACACTTACAAGTTTATTTCCTAAGTTATATGAGTATCCTGTAACTTTAATATCTTTAGTATACTTTTTATGTGCAGCTTGTATATATGCACTTTCATTTGGTTTTAATGTGATTTTGCATAAAGCTTCTGTTTTTGCCAATGCAGTGTTTTCTTTATCATATTCTCTAAATGTTAGTTCTATGTTTCGAATATTAAAGTCACTTGTATTTGTAACTTTAGTTTTTGTATCTATAAGATTAAGTTCTTCACTATTTCCACTTTTACTTTCATTTATTATTTCTGTTTTACCTATTTTCAATACTTTAGCATTTTTTTCATTTATATCAATGTTCACACTCTCAGATTCTATTTTTTTATTTATATTATTATCAGTAATACTTTCATTTGATGAGCACCCTGAAAGCATGCTAACTGTAACCATTAACATTGTACATATTATTGATGTCTTATTTATAATGTTGTTCATATATTAGCACCTCAGTTCTTCGTCTTTGTTATTATATTATACTATATATGAACTTAGTTCCATATTTTTTTAAAATTTTTTCATATTTATTGTAACATTTTTCCCAAATTCATACATATTTTATTCACCAACTCCAAAATCAGTATTATTATAAAGCACTTCTATTTTTTCATTTTCATCTAAAAATTTGTACTTTTCTTTAAACCAAGTAACTAATTCTTCATCTCTTTTTATGCTAGAAGTGTTATTTATAAATACATTTATAGTAGCATGTTCAAAGTTATTTAAAACTATATCCATATCCCTGTCTATCATTTCTTTTGTCTGCCCCTTTATTCCTACCATCATACAAGGTGAATCAAAGTAAGTTTTTAACTCATCTATAGTTTTAAACTTAGCATTTTTCTTTAAAAAATCATTTCTAAAGTTATAATCAAAACTTTCTACTCCAGTTTTAAATATTATAGGTATATTGAAAAACCTTCTCATTTCATCTAACCTATTTTTATAGCACCAGTGACTTTCTAAAAATAACTTTTCTATGTTTTTTTCTATTATAATGCTTTTGATTCTATCTAAAGTATCTTTGGGAAGTTCAAAACAACTGCCTGAGTTTATAACTTCTAATACTTTATATTTACCTGTAACATTTTCTAATACTTCAAAATTCAATCTATTCATATCTTCTTCATCATTGTCATTATCTAGAGTATAATCACAAAATGAACATTTACCCCATTTACAAGGAAATCCTTTTAGAAGCACTATTTCACGTTTATTTTTATTATTGATTTCACTATATCTATCCATTATTTATCTCCATATAACTATTTTTAAATTTTAATTTATTTACTACATTTTGTGGAACTAATGAAACTGCATATTTTACAATCATAACTGCTATAATTTTATCTGTATAGTCAGTTAAAACTTGTGTTAAAAATACTCCAGCAACTTTATTAACCCCAAATGCGGATAAAATTTGTACTATATATGATGATCCTGATGAAGTTACTCCTCCAAATGCAAATGCTGCTATTATAGCACTTAATATAGAAGTTGGGACTGAAAAAGCCATTACTCCTATGAATATTTTACCACCTTTTAAAAAGCCTTTTTTGAACATAATTCCACATATTAATCCCGTTGATATTTGAACTGGCATAAAAAATAATGAGTATATGTCAAACGTCATTCCACTTACAAAACTACCTAAAACTCCTGTTAAAACGGCATATCTAGGGCCTAGTATACAAGCTATAAATATAGTTCCAATTGAATCTAAGTATATAGGTAATCTTAATGTCAGTGCTATAAATGCACCAACTACATTTAATACAATACCTAGAGCGATTATTGTTACTTGATATGTAGATAGAGATTTTTTCATTTAAAGTAATCCCCCTATCAATTCAATTTTATCTATATATTTAGGAAACAGCCTTTTTAAAAACATACGCATGAATTTTTTTTCATCAACTTCCGTAAGCACTATACTATTATTATCTCTTTTGTAAAAATCAAAAGAATCTACTATACTCTGCCCCATAGCTATTCCACTTTCAACTATTTCTGTGTATGATTCAAATCCATCACACAAGCTTCTATCTATAAAATACGCTACAGCTAATGGATCATTTATAACACATCCAATTATGCCTTCTTGGTTCCAATGAAAATCAATATAAAACCTTGTTATTTGTGTTATATATTCAGCTAAGTTTTTATCTAACCTATTTATAAATTCGATAATGTTTGGTGTTAATACTATTTTCCTAGTTACATCTAGCCCTATCATGTGGATTTTTTTAGGTAAATTTTTGTAAATATATTCAGCTGCATGTGGATCAACCCAATAATTAAATTCTGCAACAGGTGAACAATTACCATGTATTTTAAATGCACCGCCCATAGATACAAATTCATCTAAGTTTTTAAAAGCATTTTTGTCTTTTATAAGTGCTTTAGCAATATTGGTCAATGGTCCAAGAGCTATTATAGATACATCTGCATTATTCTTTAGTGTTTCTATAATAAAATCTACTCCTCCATATTTTATAAACTTATTAGGTACTTTCTCATAGAAATTTTCTCCAACACCATCTTCTCCATGTGTGTCTTGAGCTGTTACAAGTTCTCTTTTTAGGGGATTTTCTTCTCCAATATATACATCTATGTTTTTATCAGAAAATCTATGAAGTGTATATAGAGCATTTTCAGCTCCCATCTTAGCAGGTACATTCCCGCTGCAAGTCGTTATGCCCAATATTTCTAATTCCGGTGAATTTATAGCTAATAATAAAGCTAATGAATCATCAATACCTGGGTCACAGTCAATTATTACTTTTCTTTTTTGCATAACAAATGCCTCCTTAAAAAAATTATTAATAAGGAGAACCTTACAACTTTTAATTTAAAGTCATAGCTAAGGATATGTCTTATATACTGCCACTATATAATTACCTTAGTTTTTTATACTTGGAGGTTCTCGAACAAGTCCCAACGATTTTTAATAATTGTTGGAATTTCATTATTTTAATAGAGTTGTTTTATACCAAATAAGATAGCTGTAAATAAAACCTGTTTATTTATAGTTTTACCAACAACTTACTTTTTTGCATGTTGTTTATTATACTACTAATTTCCAAAGTATTCAACTATACTTTTTATTCATTCCTTTTTTATAAAGTTTGTCATATGCTATAGCATGCGAATCGAACATATAACAAATGTAACACAGTTAACTTAGGGAAATATGAGTGTAGTGTTTGTGTTAGCTCATAGCATCATGCCCATAATATGTTCTATTTTAAATATACGTAAAAATATAAATGAGAGTACCTTCTCTCCTATTTTATGCTGTAATTTCTTTCTCGTTATCACCTATATATTTAAATGTATTGTACATACTTTTAGTTACTACTATTTGAGTTTTACATATATCAATATGAACTTTTTTTCAGTAGATGAACTTATTTCTTTATACATATAGTTTCTTCTTTCTCAAGCATTCCCAATATACTTAAGTTAGCTTCTAATAAATGATTATTTCTTTTATCTAAAAATAAACTAAGAACATCATCATATTTATATTTAAGTTGATATTCAGTTCACTAATTTAAATTCATAGGTATATCATCTAATTATTTTATGCCAACGTTTCTCCATGTTTCAGCTAGTTTAGTTTTAGCCCTTATATAATGAACCTTTGGTATTATAAATTAGAATTGTGTATATAACATAAACTTTTTTATTTTTTTATATGATCCAATACTTTTTTAACTATAGTATTTATATCTTTTTTAGTAATTCCGTAATAACAAACTATAGACATTTTTATATTGCCTTCTACAGTGGTGTTTAACTGTAGTTCTATATAATAACTTAACCCAGTTTTCATAATAATTAGTTTACTATTATTTAAAGGCTTTCCTATTTTGAGTCGAAAATTTTAGTCTTTATTTTCCTTTCTCTTCTATCGTAAAATTAACTTTCATATCAATCGCCTAAAAATCATTATATTTTTATTTTAAATTTTCCAAACCTATAATTTACTTATTTCTACATATACTACTTAAAAAAAGGAGGTTAATTTATGTTGTTTAAAAAAATAAGTATTGTTTTGGCCATAACTTTGACTTTATTTGCAGTTAATATAAGTTTATCCCATGCTTTTAATACTTCTGTCCCTGCTCCTATTAGCAATCAATATATTAAGGACTTAGAATTAATTGATAATAATATGTACATTCTAGTTAAATATATAGTTGCTGGAAATTACAAAGAAGATAAAGTTGAAAAAGACATTAAATTTATAGAAACAGCAATTGATACTTTAACAGTTAACACCGCAAAGCTTACTCAAAGTGATAATGATGCCATTCTCTCTATGCAATCCATATTAAATTATTATAAAATTTCGCTAATCAGGTTAAAGTCCTATTTTGAAACTAAAGATCCTGATAATTTAATTGATGCGATTACTTCATTTTCTACAGCTTATGACTCTTCAAACAAACTAAGGGAAATTATAGGTGGAGCGGGAAAATAAAATCCCGCTTTTTTAATTTATTTATTTTCTAATATTTTCAATAATATGATTTAGCTATATACACATACTATTTAAGAAAGGATGTGTGATTATATTGTTAAAAAAGTTTAGTATCATTATACTTTTGACGTTAATTATTTTTACAAGTACTGCTAGTTTCACTCATGCACTTAGTCTTGTTCCTCCAAGTACATCTGATAATCAATATATTAAAGATTTAGAAATAATTGATAACAATATGTACCTTTTAATTAAAACGATAATAATGGGAAATTATAAAGATACTGAAATTAATAAAAGCATTAAATTTATAGAAACTTTAATCGAGGATTTGAACATAAAAGCTTCAAAACTTCCTCAAAAAGACAACGCCGCAGTATTAGCTGTAGAGTCTATATTAAACTTTTATAAAGTATCTTTAATTAGATTACAATCATATTTAGAAACTAAAGATCCTGATAATTTAATGGATGCTATCAATATATTTTCACTAGCTTCAACATCTTCAAATAACTTAAGCGAAATTATAGGCGAAGCGGGAAATTAATTTCTCGCTTTTATTTTGTATAGTTATTGATTTCATAATATAAACATTAATAATATATCTTTTATTACGATCATTCTAAAAATCATTATATCTTTAATTCTTATAACTTAATTTTTTCTACATATACTACTTAAAAAGGATGTGTAATTATGCTATTAAAGAAATTTAGTTCTATTCTATTCATAGCTTTAATTGTTGTTCTATCTTTTAAATCTATATTAAATTGTTACAAAATCACTTTAATAAAATTAAGTCCATATTTAGACACTAAAGATACTGATAATTTATCTGATGCATTTACTTTATTTTCTTCAAATTATAGTTCTTCAAACAAACTGAGTAAATTATAGGTTAAGGGAGAAAATAAAATCTCGCTTTTTCAATTTATATAGCCATTTATATAGCCCCTAATATAACTGGTCCTAATAAATATGTAGCTGTTACTATCATCGTAACTTTCGTTCCATAAAAATCTAATGATGCTAATTTTTCATTTTCAGAACAGATATTCAGTAATTCAATTTCTATAAATCCGACTAATATTTCTTTCAAATTAAGATCCTAAGTGCTTTAATTTTTAAGTTATAAATATAAATTTTATTTTATATTTAGTTAATTTTTGCTATTTTAATTATCGAATATTTATATCTTTACTAGTTAAACTATACTAGAAAGGTGGTTCAAGTATGAAAAAGAAAATAATTGTTCTTTTATTAGTTTCATGCTTTTTATTAAATATATCTAGTAATACAGCTCATGCTCTTAATGTATTTAAGGAAGGTGTATATAAAGTTGCAGATTTAAATTTTTCAGAAGACAATAAATACATGGTTCAAAATGTTTCTCAAACTGAAGATGCTTATCTTCAAGTATTTGATGAAAATCAAGTTTTAGTTCAGTCTATTAGATTTCAACCAAACTCTGAAAAATTTAATTTAGTTAAAATTACACCTGACTTTAGAATAGTAATCGTAGGCGGAGGTTCTATTTACATTTATCCAGTTAAATAATATTTCTGATTAGTTATACTAGATTAAAGTATTCTTAATGATTCTTTAAGGAAGAAAAAATAAAGCAGAATAAATTAAAAGTTCAAATTTTATTACAGAATGATCACGATTTGATCTGTTTAAATAGTTTGAATAAGCATTACTTTTTGTAAAATTTACTTTTTATATAAAAGCATTCAAATTTTAAAAATTATTTTGCATAATATGTTCCTTCTATCAAAATCTAAAATGTAAGTTATATAAAATAAAAAAGGAATCGTAATAATATTACAATTCCTTTTTTATTTTAAGTTTAAAACATTTATTAATTATTATTATTTTTTTTACTTGATAGTTTACAGTCTTATAAGTTATATGAGTTCCTGTTTGTTCATCGTTATCATACTGGACAACTTCTAACTTGTGTTTACCTTCTTTTAATAAATCATCTTATAGTGTTATTGTAGTCTGAGTCATTTCTCCAAGTTGTTCTTTAGTATTAAGCATCCCAGCTATATAAACATAAGATAATTTGCTACCATCTAAATTTTCAGCTGATAACCCTATTTGCTCTAATAGAATGTCTTGTCCTACAAATACAATCGGAGTATTTTCATTTTTATAAATCAGTAATAGTATACATCATTCGTATTATTGCAATTTATATTTATTTGTCATTTTAAAAATTTTATATTTTTATAATTATTATATGTAGAAAATAATTTGACTATTTTCTACATATAATAATTATAAAAAAGGTGATTAAATATGTATTTAAATAAATTATCTATTCTTACTACTATAATCTTGTTTGTTTTTATAAGTAATATAAATGCATCCTACTCTATTGAAAGATATCCATCGGATTCATCATTAGCTTCTATTTCTAAAGACTTAGATTTTTTAGATAGCAATATGTACGTATTAGTAAAATCTATTTCTACAGAAAACTTTGATACAAGTGGCGCTAGAAATCAAATTAGTTTTATAAATTCATTAATATATGATTTAACTGAACAATCTTATAATTTATCAAAAGATCAAGCTGATGTTGTCGCGGCTTTGCAAGCTATCTTAGGTTTTTATAAATTATCTATAATAGAAGCTAATAAATATATAGATTCCAAAGATTCAGATGATTTAATAAGTTCCATAAATGCTTTTTCAATGGGCTATACATCTTCTATTAACTTAAGAAACATAGTATTTAGGCAAGCAAATTAATTTTCTATAATAAAAAAAGCTCCTTATTTAAGGAGCACTTTTTATTGTAATCTAAAATGTCTATTTTTATTTTTATATTATTTCTGTTATTGTATAAGTTTCTAAATACATCTTATTAATAAACTAATTATAAATATGATAAATGCAATTATTAATACTTTAGATTCTTTCTTCATATTTTAAAATTAAATGCCAATTTAAAAAGAAACATTTTATAAAAATTTTTCTATTATTACTTTTAGAAGATCTAAAATACTTGCTAATAGAATTAGTTGAGCTGTCGCCAACTGAATATTTATTTTATTTTTTTGTTTCTTCTTATTATTAGGCATCCTTTCACACCCTTTTTAATATATATATTCAACTACAGTTTTATTTATTCATTCAAATTAATTTGTAAAACATTTTTATACTTTAAAAACTATTAAATTTTTATTTAATTACACATCTATAATTTAGTTATCTTCTACATATACTATTTTAAAAAGGAGGTATTTTTATGTCCTTAAGAAAACTAAGCATTATACTGTCGATAGTTCTCCTTATTTTTATAAGTAGTATAAATACTGCTTCTGCTTTTGAAGTTCCAAATTCTAATTCATATTCAAGTGAGTTTTCTAAAAAACTAGATTATCTTGATAATAGTATGTATATTTTGATAAAATCTATCTCTGCAGATAAATTTGATACAAATGATGTAAATAAACAAATTAGTTTTTTAAACTCATTAATTACTGATATAACCAATAAATCCTATGATTTACCTAAAGAACAACGTGATATTGCCGCCGCGTTGCAAGCTATTTCAAGCTTTTATAAATTAGCAGTAATTAAAGCAGAAAATTATGTTAACTCAAAAAACTCAGATGATTTAATTAGTGCTATAAGTACATTTTCAATAGGTTATACTTCTTCAATCAACCTTAGAAATCTAGTATTTGGAGCGGGAAAATAACATCCCGCTTTTATTTTTATAATCTTATAATATTACAATATCTACATATACTACATAATAAAAAGGAGCTTTAGTATGAATTTCAAAAAGTTAAGTATTATATTTGTAATAGCGATATTGATTTTTACAAATAGTGTTAGCATTGTTTCTGCAATTGAAATATATTCTCCAACTAAACAAGGAAATGAATATATCAATGACTTAAATATGATAGATAATAATATGTATATGGTAATTAAACTTATATCTAAAGATAATTTAGATAAAGATGATGCAATTAAACAAATAAATTATGCTGATTCCTTAATTAAAGGTTTACATTCAAAAATTTCAAAACTTTCTTCAAAAGAAGATGATGTTGTTTTATCTATAAGAGCAGTTTTAAGTTTTTATAAACTTTCACTTCTAAAAGCAGAAGATTATATACAAACAAGAAATACCGAAGATTTAATAGATTCTATAAGTACATTTTCTATAGGGTATAATGCATCTACTTCTTTGAGAAAAATTATAAATGAAGCAGGAAAATAAGTAAAATAAAAAGCACTTAATAAATTAAGTGCTTTTTATTTTACTTATTTTCCTGCTATAGATAATGACTTAATTATAACAGATGGTGATCCAATATTACTTAATGGAAATTTCAAATCATTTCCTATATTTTCAATATCTTTAATTAATTCAAAAAAGTTTCCTGCCACAGTTATTTGTTCTATAGGATAAGATTTTTCTCCATTTGTTATATAATACCCTTTTGCGGCTAAAGAAAAATCTCCTGTAATTGAATTTGCCCCTGAGTGAAGACCTGCAAAGTCAGTTACTATTATACCCTCATTTACTTCCTTTACAAGTTCTTCGAAAGTTAAACTTCCTTTTTCTATATAGAAATTTGTTGGATCAACACTTACAACTGATGAGTACGATGACTTAAACCCATTTCCTGTAGTTTTTGTATTTGCTTTGTGTGCAGTTTTTAAGTTATGAAGTAAAGTTATTAGTTTTCCATCTTTAACTATATCTTTTTTATAGGTTGCAACTCCTTCATCATCAAATGGTGTTGATGATAATCCATTGTCTAATAATGGATTGTCTACTATTGTAACAATATCAGAAGCTATATAGCTGCCTTCTTTGTCTTTAAGTAATGACATTCCCCTTTGAACACTTTCTGCACTAAATACATCACTAAACGTTTCAAGCAAAGATGACATAGCTTCATTATTTATTATAGTTTTGTAGTTACCTGATTCTATCGATTTAGCTCCAACTTTAGAAAATGCTTCATTTACTGCATCTGATGCAATTTTCTTAGTATCTATCTCCTTTATATCTTCAACTAATTGATATCCCATTCCATCTTGTTTTTGATTTCTATCTTCTATAACCGGAATCACATATGCCATAAGTAAGTTACTCTTATTACTTAAATTTAGATTTTTAGTATTACTGATTAAACTTCTTGATGAACTGTATGATACTTTGCATCCGCTTAAATTAATAACCTTATCACTGTAGTTTTTTGTTTGTCTTTCTAAATCTATAGCTATTTCTATTAGTTCAGCAGGATCTATATTTTCTAGTTTTTCTGAGTAAGTTTTAACATTACTATAACTTTCATCGCCTTTATATATAAACTGTACATCTGTATTTTCTATAGATACAGCTCCTTCTTTTGCTTTTTTAACTAGCATATCTATAGCTTCTTCATCTAATATTTCAGTATACGAATATCCCATTTTCCCATTTATTAATCCTCTAAATGAAAGCCCTATATACTTATCAATATTATATTTTTCTAATTCAAATTCATAAACAGATATACTTATGTTTTCACCATCAGAATAATAAATTTCACAATCAGTAAATCCTTCTTGCTTAGCTCTTTCAAATAATCGATCTTTAAATATATTAAATTCCATAATTACTCCTCCGATCTTCCACCTACAGTAATTTCTTTAACTCTTATCATAGGCTGACCTACATTTGTTGGTATACTACCTGAAGATGAACCACACATACCTTGAGCTTGCTTTAGGTTATCAGACACCATATCTATATTCATAAGTACCTCACTACCTTTTCCAATTAAACTTGCTCCTCTTACGGGTTCTTTAATCTCTCCATTTTTGACAAGATATCCTTCAGCTACTGCAAAGTTAAACTCACCTGTTACTGGGTTTACAGATCCTCCACCCATTTTCTTTGCATAAAGTCCATTATCAATTGATTTTATTATATCTGCTTCTTTATCTTCTCCAGCTGATATGTATGTATTTGTCATTCTTGAAGTTGGTGCATACTTATAACTTTGTCTTCTAGAACTTCCCGTAGCTTGCATATTCATTCTTCTTCCATTTAATTTATCTATCATGTATGAATTTAAGATACCATCTTTAATCAATGTATTTTTTTGAGTTAAATTTCCTTCATCATCTATATTGCTAGATCCCCAATGGTTAGCTAATGTTCCATCGTCAATTGCTGTAACTTTTGAAGATGCAATCTGTTCACCTAATTTCCCAGAAAATACAGAGTTTCCTTTTGCTACTGATGTAGCTTCTAATGAGTGTCCACATGCTTCGTGGAATATTACTCCTCCAAATCCATTATCTATTGCAACAGGCATTTTACCTGCAGGGCAGTTTTTAGCGTGCAACATAGTATATGCTGTTCTAGCAGCTTCTTTACCATAATACTCAGGGTCTACTTCTTCAAACATTTCAAATCCCATAGCTCTTCCAGGCCCTTCAAATCCAGTTTGATTCTCATTTCCTTTTGATGCAATAGCGCTAATACCAAGTCTAGTTCTTATACGTCTATCTTCTACATATATTCCTTCTGTGTTAGCTACTAGTATTTTCTGGTCTTTATCTAAATAAGTTACATTTACTTGAGAAATGTCTGTACTATAATCTTTTGCACTTTTATATGCTTCCTTCATTACTTTTATTTTGTCTTTATAATCTATTGAATTAGGATATGATTTTATAGGATGCATATCTTTATACTTTATACTTTTATTTAATACTATAGTTTTTCCTTCATTTAGGTTTCCTAGTGCTAGTGCCGCTTTATAAGCTGTATCTAGTAATGAGGAAATTGAATTATCATTAGTGTATGCATAAACGCTTTTCAATCCTTTAAAAATTCTAATTCCTATTCCATAACTTCTTCCACCCAGTGCATTTTCCACTTTGTTATCTATTATACCTATTGAGTTACTTATTGTATCTTCTTCAAATATTTCTGCAAAATCTCCACCTGTTATCAAACACTTTGATAATACTTTAGAGGCTACTTCTTTTGAAATCATATTATTCCTCCCATTTTTTTACTATTAATTTAATAATATCATAATTTACACCCAATCTAAATCACGTGAAAAAAATTATATGAAAAATTCGATTCTCTCATGTCGCCAACGACTTCGTCCGTTGCTTAAAAAATGACCTGTAACCAGGCCATCGATTTATACTTGTATACTATTTTAAACTAATTTTAAACTTATATTACTAATTTCTTTTACTACGTCAACTTCTAAAATCTTTTTTATACTTTTATCTATATATATGTTATTATCTCCTTCACATCCTATGACAAATGGAATACCTATTTTTCTATATAAACAAATTTTTCCGTTGCTATTAAACATTTCAGAAAATTTATCATCAATCACCTCCGTTATGTTTTTTAATTCGTCCATAGTTATAACCGATGTTACGATATTATTCTCTATAATTGACAAAATCAAAAGTTCCTTTTTTTCTATAATGTTTTTATTCATATATATAGATTCAAAAACTTCTTTTGCATAATTCGAAATAACATTTCTTTCTATTAAATAATCTATATTAAATTGTTTATTATCTTTCTTTTCTGTAAACATATTAGCAATATCATCTAACGATATGCCTTCTTTCATAGAAAGAATCAAATTTATTCTTTCTATTATTTTATCTTTTGGAAAGAATGTTTCTTGTCCTGTGAATGTTGACTTTTTTATAAACCATTCTTCAGGTATAATATTCTTTCGTTTCCATCTATACAACTGCCCATAAGATATACCAGTTTCTATTAATAAGTCTTTTTTTGAAATTAATTTTTCTTCCATAATCACTATCCTAACCTATCTTTGTATGTTTTAAAACTTTGCAATCACAACCAATTTCTAATTTGTCAATATACTCTATTGTATTAATGTCACAATTGCTAATTAAGTCAATAGAATTTCCATTTAGTTGATTTACTTTTGTATTTTTAATTTTAATTGAATCTCCTTCGATTATATCACACTGTAATTTACCCATAGATCCATACCCAAGAGAAAATTTAGCTTTCCAAAATCCAATATTTTTAGGTTTATTCACCTCTATGTGTGTAGCACCTATTTCCTTGCATTTACTTATTCCCTTTGGAAATATAAATACACTTTCTCCTGTTAACAAACCTTCACAATTAATTCGTCCATATATATTTATATCTTCACCTTCTATATTTTCTTTTGCTCTTAAATCTCCATATACTTTCATATTTATTGAATTTATATTTTTGTTAACTTTTAAATCTCCCCTTATTGTAACATTGTTACACTCCAATATGCCAAAAACGCATAAATCTCCATTTACAACTAAGTTTTCAATCTTACAATCTCCCTCTATAACTGTATCTCCATTTACCTTTAAATTTTTAGTTTCCAAATCTCCAACAATTTTACACTCTCCGTTTACCTTAATTTCTTTTGAATATAGATTTCCATTGAACCTAGCCTCTCCATTTATTTTTAGTGTATCAGTGTTTATATTGCCATTCGAAGTAGCATTTCCCATTACTTTTATTTTATCATAGTTACCTTCACTTATATATCCATCGCCTGCTATTGTTATATTATTGTTCATTCTATTCCTCCTAATATATTTACATTTCGCATTTTGTTATTTTTTCTACTTTAGAACTTGGGTCTATTTCAATACTTTCTGAGTATTCAACTTCATTTATATAAGAATTTGAACCTATTTTTACATTTTTACCTTTAACACTATCAATACAACAACTCTCTAAAAATATCTCATCAGCCTCTATTACCTTAGCTTCTAGCTTATTTTCTTTAAATTTTTTAGGTAAAAATAATTTCAATAAAGATTTTGAACTGTTGTGATTGTACACACTTATCTTATATGCTCCAATTTCATCGCAAACTGACATTCCTTGTAAATTAATTTCTATATTTTCACAGTTAATAAAACTTTTATTAGTTAATGACCCATTTAAAACTATAGACTCACATTCTATATCATTTTTTACAGTTAAGCTTCCATCACAATTTAAATCATTTCCTTTAAGCCCACCGCCTATATTAATCAATCCACTCACATTCGAATTCAAAGCATTTACATTCCCTTTTACTTTTAAAATACCCGATATACTAATATTTTCAGAATTTACATTCCCATAAATATTTGCACTTCCTGATATTTTTAATTTAATACATTTAATATCATTATTTATTTTCCCTTTTCCTGATATTTTAACTTCTTGAAATTCACCACCACCACATGAACCATATCCATTTATATTTAATAGTCTATTATTAGAATCCATTTCAGTACTCCTTCGTAACATTGTTTTATTATTATAGGTTGAGTATAGGGAAACAATGTTACATTGTCAATAATGTAATTTGTAAAAGTTTCAAAATAAAAAGTTACTAGTATTTACTAGTAACTTTTTTTATAAAATCCAGCTTCTTTTGCACTCATAACTTTATTACTCAAACATAAGGGACATGCTATTTTATCTTCATATCCATTTACTTTGTATATAGTCCCGCAAACAGAACATCTAAATGTCAAATATAATTCATCTTCTTGAATTTCTTCTTCTATAACTATTTTTATACAATTGTTATAATAAATTTCCTTTGCAATTTTATATCTTGCATTATTTAATATATTTTCAAATTCATCTATCTTCAAATTCATTCTTTTAGCACATAACTTCGGCTTCAAATCTTCTATATCTCTAAGTTTTATTGCTTCAATTTCCTTTTTGCTAAGTTTGAGGTCTACAGTACAAATGTCTTTTTCAATTTCCATAATGATTTTCATCCCCTATAAAAATTTTAATTTAGCAAATATACTTTATAATATGTATATTTTTATAATAGGGTGATTAATGTATGTTTACTCATTTGTAACTTTATTCTCATGGTTTATCAGCCATTCTTTTTTCTCAAGTCCCCCTGCATATCCGACTAGTTTCTTATTAGATCCCACAACTCTATGACAAGGTATCACTATACTTATCTTATTTTTATTATTAGCATTTCCTACAGCTCTACAAGCTTTATCATTTCCTATTCTAGTTGCTAGCTCTTTATAAGATATAGTTTCTCCATATGGTATTTTAGTAAGCTCATTCCATACCTTGTTTTGAAAATCTGTTCCATTCATTTTTATGTTTAAATCAAATAATTCTCTTGTTCCTTTAAAGTATTCATCTAACTGCTTCTTTACTTCATTTATATACCTATGTTCATCACTTTGTTTCTTTTCATCTTCATTGAAATCTAATGCTACTAAAGAACTTTCGTCAACTACGATTCTTAAGTTTCCAATAGGTGATTTATAATATCCATAGTATAATTTTTCCATATCAAATACCTCGCTTTATAGTTTTTATTAAAAACTTGGTGGTGTTACTGCAAATATAATTTTAGAAGTTTTTTCATAACTGTTTACCCATTTATGTCTCATGTGAGGAAGTATTTTTACACTATCCCCTTTATATAGAGTTATAATTTCCTTTTCTAAATGTAGATCTACTGTTCCATCTAAAACTACAGCAACCTCTTCTCCTACATGATCCATTAATTCCTCTGAAGTTTGTGTACTTGGAGTTAGATCCATAGACATAAGCTGTATATCTCCATTAGAGCTAGGAGATAGCATCTCATACATTAAGTTATTATTTTCTGGAAATGTAAGTTTTACCCTTTTATCTTTCCTTACTACTAACTGTTCGCTATTTTTATTTTCTTTAAAAAAATTAAATAGAGGAACATCTAGAGCCTTTGCTATCATTTTTAGAGTGTTTATAGATGGATTTGACAGCCCTCTTTCTATTTGACTAAGCATAGAAGGTGTTACTCCTGCAATTTGTGCAACCTCTTTTATAGTCATTTGCTTTTGGTTTCTATATTCTATTATTTTTTCTCCTATATTAACATCGCTCATATGTATTCTCCGTTTATTTATTATTTTAACTTTAGATTATATTAATTGAGTTTAAATTTCAAGTTATATATTTCTTTTTGTTTTTTTGAAATTTTGTTTGACTTTATTATTATCCTTTGATATAAATTAAATATAAGTTAATTTTATTGAAATAAATTAAACTATATTTAATTTTTTATTAATTAAGGAGATTTTAACATGAAAATAAATGAATTATCTACACCAAATTTTATATTAGATTTAGATGCATTAGAAAATAATTTAAAAGTAGTTCAAGACCTTTGTAATAAAAATAATAAAGAGCTTTGGCCTATGACAAAAACTCATAAATCAACTAAGTTAGCTCAAATGCAAATAGCTTTCGGTGCTAAAGGGCTTTTAGTTGGCACAATTGATGAAGCAGAAGCTTTTGTAGAGTCAGGAATTAAAGCAATAACATTTCCTTATCCAATAGCAAACGTTTCTAACATTAAAAGAGCTATAGAGCTATCTAAAAAAGCAAGAATAATACTTAGCTTTGATAATGTTGAGTCTGCTAAGTTATGGAATGATGAATTAGTCAAAGAAGATATGAATATGGAATATTTCATATTAATAAATTCAGGACTTAATAGATTAGGTGTTACTCCTGAGAATTCACCTAATTTAGCTAAAGAATTATCTCAATTTAAAAACTTAAAATTAATAGGAATAAGTACACATCCTGGTCATGTTTATGCAGTAGCTTCACCTGAAGAAGTGTCACCTATATCTAAGCAAGAAGTTGAGCGTATGAGTACAGCTAAACAACTTTTACAATCTAGTGGATTTGAAATTGATGTAGTTGCATCTGGAAGCACACCTACATTCTTTGATGTAGTAAGCGATCCTAGTCTTGATGTTTTAAGACCTGGTAATTATCCATTCTACGATAATATACAATTATCATTAGATATATGTAAAGAAGATGATTGTTCTTTAACAGCTCTTGGAACTATAATATCTAGACCAAGTGAAGATTTATTCATCGTTGATGTAGGAAGTAAGTGTTTAGGCCTTGATAAGGGAGCTCATGGAAGTGCGTTAATAACAGGATTTGGAAAAGTTAAAGGACATGATGAACTTAATATAATAGGTCTTTCAGAAGAAGTTGGAAAAATCCAAATAATAGGAGACACTACATTAAAGGTTGGAGATAAAATTCAAATAATACCTAACCATTCTTGTTCTTGTGCTAATATGACTAGCTACCTTGTTGGTTATAGAGGTGAAGACGTAGTAGAGATAATAGATATTGATGTAAGAGGAAATTCTAAAAAGCCTATATTGTAATATAAATTATAGCTGAAATCAAAATATGACAGATAGTATATACTATCTGCCATATTTTTTCTTTTTATATCTAGTTGTCAAATCTGCTTATTTCAAATAATCTCATATCTTCATCAACTTCATTTTTATAAAGTTTGCTAAGCATGATACCACCAAGAATAGCAAATAATATTCCATTTGCTCCATACCCTAAGCAGTACCATAAGTTTTTATGTTTAGGATCTGGTCCTATAAACCCTAAGTTATCTTTAGTTGTAGCAAAACAGCCACAATACTTATACTCAATTTCAATATTTTTTACATCTTTAAACATAGACTTAAGTCTTTGCTCTAGTATTTCATATTTTTCTTGTGCTAATTTATTGTCATCAATATATTTAAATTCTACATCTTCTCCACCTATAATCATTCTGTTATCTACCGTAGTTCTTAAATAATTATATGGATCACAATTATCCCTTATCAAAATATTATCTTTCCATCCATGTATACTTTCAATTGGTTTGGTAGCTATATTAAATGTAGTGTATTTAGTTGCAAAATTTCTTTTAGTAAATAAAGTAGTGTTGTATCCTGTAGCAACAATTACTTTATTCGCCTTAATTTTATATCCATAACAAGTTTCTATTTCTACTCCATCATTTATATAATTTATAGTTTTTGCCTCTGTATTTTCATATACATTTAGACCCTTTCTTTGACTTACTTCAATTAATTGATTTGTAAATTTATATGGATCAATTTCAGCCCCTCCATTTTTTGATATTATTCCAGCTTTAAGATCAAAGCTATATGGATTGTTGCTTTTATCTATATACTCTACATTAAGTCCATGGTCTTTTCTTTGTTTAAATTCATTTTCTATAGCTTTTACTTCACTTTGCTTAGATGTATATAATAGAGTATCTCTTTTTATATAATCACAAAGATTCCCATGTTCTTTTATAAAAATTTCTATTTCATCTAATGCTTTTAATCCTAATTTATACGCTTTTATTGCATCCTTTAAACATAGAGCTTCTTTAAGTTCAGATAAATTATCATCAAGTTCATATTGTAGTAAAGATGTTGTAACACTTGTACTTAAGTGTCCAATTCTTCCTTTTTCAATTAGCGTAGTATTTATATTATTTTTATTTAAATAATACGCACATATAGCTCCAGTTACTCCACCACCAACTATTAGTACATCTGTTTCTATATTTTTTGTTAAATATTTATATTGTCTATCTGTATTATTTATATTTGTAAAAATCGGGCTTCCTTTTACATATTCTTGCATAATTTCACTCCTACTTTTTAGTTATTATTTTAGTTTATCCTTAATCATTTTTTAAATTCCTAAAATAAACCTAAAGTAGAATAATCATTTCTTTTGCTTAATCGAAATTAAATACCTCTTATATTTAAGATGCATCTTTTACCAGGAGTATTGTAACATTGATTACAAGATACGCATTTAGTTCTTTTTCTTTCTCCACTTTCCCATTTACTTATTAAATCAGGTTCTGCAGTTAATGGTCTAGATAGTGAAAAATATTGTGCATAATCTTTATTTAATATGTCTTCCATTATATCTAAATTTCTATTTCCACCTATAAGTATCACTGGTATGTTTACTAACTCAGATAGTTTTTTAGCATAATCTTTAAAATAAGATTCTCTATCCTTTGAAACAACGATTTTTGTTCTTGCTGCACCTAAATTATTTTCTGTTACTTCCTTTATAGACTCATTCCCACCTGTTACTTCTATAGCATCAATGCCTAAATCAGCTAATTTTTTTGCTACATATAAGCTATCCTCTTGTGTTAATCCACCTTCACTTACATAATCAGCTGAATTTAACTTTATTAAAATAGGGAAATTTTCACCTACTGCAGCTCTCATAGCCTTATAAATTTCAAAGACTATTCTTCCTCTATTTTCTATATTACCTCCATACTCATCTTCTCTCTTATTATAGTATGGAGATAAAAATTGGCTTAGTAAATACCCGTGACCGCAATGAATTTCAACTCCATCGAACCCTGATTCTTTTACCCTTTTAGCTGCATTTGCATATGAATTTATTAAATACTTTATTTCTTCTTTAGATATTTCTTTTGCCCATGTTTCAGTATTTTCATTTTTAATAGTTGAAGGTCCCCAAATAGTTCTTTCTCCAACATTAAAATTAGTCATAAATCCACCGTACACTATTTGCATTATTATATTTGATCCTAGATTATGAATTTTTTGCGTAAAATCTTTATACTCTGGTATAAATGAATCATCATATATACCCATCATTCCTGGATTTGGTTGTTCATCTTTAGTAACAAATGCATATCCAGTTATTATAGTTCCTATACCGCCTTTTGCCAATTCTTCATATATAGATATTAATTCAGGAGTTAAGTGACCCTTCTCATCTGCTAGGTCTTCCCATAAAGCTCCCCTTAAAAATCTATTTTTCATTTCCATATTTAATATTTTAGTTTTATCAAAAAGTGTCTTCATTTCTTCCTCCTAAAATTTTATTTGTATTAATTTAATATGTAAATCATTATAGGCCGTTTACTTTTTTAATAAAAGTACGCACTTTTTCGTAAGCGTTAAAGTATGTATATTCTAAAATAAAAAAGTACATCTATAATTATAGATGTACTTTTTTATTTTATTAAGCTAAAGCCTTTGAAATTTCAGGATTTTTAATCATAAACTTAACTATAATTGGTATAAAGATTATTTGTATTAACATACCTGGTATAGCCTGAGCTATATTTCCAAACACAAACAACATAGGATTTACTTGTGGAGCTATAGTTAATGAAACTAAATACGCTCCTAGTACCGCAAATAATCTACCACCTATCATAGCTCCTATCAACGATATATATATTTTTTTAGTTTTATTAAATAAAAAACCAGTTATAATTCCATATGCAAAAAGTTCGAATGCCATTATAGGCATAACTGGTATTATAGGTGGCATACCAGTCATGATACCACTTAATATAGGTGTAACTATTCCAACTATTCCTCCACAAACTGGGCCTAGTAAAAAACCTGCAATTAGTACCGGTATATGCATAGGTAAAAATACTTGACCACCTAAGCTAATCGTATGAAATACCATAGGTAAAATTATTCCAAACGCAATAAAAAGTCCTGATAAAACTACATTTTTACTTTTCATTTTAAATCCCCCTAACATCTTTTTATAACTAAGTAATAAATCTCATTATCTTCAAAAGCATCTACTACTTTAAGTCCTGCTTTTTCAAATAAATACCTCTGATCAGTAACTGATATTAATCTATCTTCACTAACACACTCATTTTTTTCCTTATGCATATTATTTAAAAACGCTCTACTGTTTGAATGTGCTATTATAAGTTGTCCACTTTTTCCCAAATTTTTTTCAACTAGTTTTTTAATAGTATTTGTTTTATCTTTTAAATGTGGAAACATAGAGTATAAAACAATACTATCATAGGTTTCATTTATTACATCTTTCTCTACATCTACTAATTCAAAATATACCTTTTCAATATTTCTAAATTTTTCTCTAGCTACATTAAGCATTTCACTTGAAATATCTACACCCTTTATATATCCATTTGGGTTTAATGATTTTAAAAAAGGTATTAATACCCCTGTTCCTGTTCCTATATCCAATACTTTACTATTATCAGTTATGTTTAATTTTGATAATAGTGTATTGATTTTTTCCTCATTCACTTCAATTATACTATCCCATTCTTTAGCTATTTGGTTAAAAAACTCTACTTGATTCATTTTATCCCCCTTTTAAAATACAAAAAAGCCATGAAGGCTAAAAAGCCTTCATGACTTCATTTTCAAATGTTTATTTACTATAAGTATAGTGATTTTAATTTATGCTTGTCAATTTAAAAATGCAAAAAAAAGTTTTATTTATCCAATATCATTAATTCCTTAGGAAATTTAGTTAGTATTTGAGGTCCTTCTTTTGTTACTAAAACAGTATCCTCAATTCTAATTCCTCCCCATCCTGGGAAATACACCCCAGGTTCCATAGTTACAACACATCCTTCTTTAAGAGTTTTTGTACCATAATTACCTAAGAAAGGTTCTTCATGTAAGCCTCTACCTATTCCATGTCCTAACCCTCTATAATAATATTGTTCATACTCTTTAACAACTTCTCTAATTTTAGCATCTGGAACGGTTGCATGAACACCATCTTTCATATTTTCTATTCCTACAAGTTGAGCTTCTTTTATTAACTCATATAGTTCTATCTGCTTTTGATTTGCTTCACCCACTATAAAAGTTCTTGTAGTATCAGATCTATATCCATTGTACATTGCCCCATAATCTACAAGCAATAAATCTCCTCTTTCAATCTTTTTATCACTTGGCTTTCCATGAAGCAGAGATGTTTTTGCTCCTGATATTAATATCGTATCAAATCCTAAATTATGTGCTCCATTCATTTTCATAAAATATTCCAATTTAGCTGCTAATTCTCTTTCTGTAACTCCAACCTTTATATGTGGAATTAATTCTTCTAATGCTTTATCTGCTATTTCACAAGCTTTTTTTATATTATCTATTTCTTCTTGATTTTTAACATATCTTAATTCTTCTATAAGCCCATCTGAACACACTAAATTTATTTCACTTTTATCTAACTGAGATTTAAAAGCTTCATATTTTTCAAATGTTAAACTAGATCCTTCAAACCCTAATGTTTTTATATTATTTTTTAAGCATACATCTTCAACTGCTTTACCTATGTTTCTGTCAAATAAATGCCAATTAACTAATTCAAATCCTTTACAAAGACTTTCTGCCAACTCCATATATCTAGTATCAGTTATCAAAAAGTTTCCTTTTTTAGATATAATTGCAAATGCATCTTCATCATTATAATTTGATATGTAATTAACATTTTGATCATTAGTTAAATAAATTGCATCTAAATTTTTTTCCTCTAGTAATTTAACTAATTTTTCTATCTTATTCATATCGCAGTCCCCCTTTTTTAGCTATACTTAAATTGTATATTTTTTATGTGCTAATTGTCAATCTCATTATGTAACGTTTTCACAAGAATGAAATATATTTGATTTTAGACTTTATAAAATATTGTATTATCTCTTATCACATAAAAAATAATCTAATAAACATCCAATGCCTATCCCTATACTATAACTGATTAAGTCTTCAAATAAAAAACCATGTCCTAATACCAACCCTCCAAGAGTTGTAGCTCTTATATTGTTTATCCAGTCAGCTTGGTATAATTGACTTATTTCTATAGAAAAAGAAAAAATTATAGCTAGTGTTAAAGTTTTTGCTAATTTTAATTTTGGAATTAAAAATCTCAATCCAAAATATACCATCATAGCCCATAGCATATCTCCTACAAAGGGGGCAATAGATTTAGGAAAGATACTCATGTATTTTCTTGATAATAGCCCTATAATCATTATAAACATCGTTACTACTAAATACTTTATTCTTATTTTCATTTTGCTTTTCCTTAGGTCTAATTTTATTAATATTTACAAATCTATAATATTCTTAAATCGTATGTTTACTTTATCTTTTAATTTATACTCCCTCTTCTCTACACCACTTAAATCAACTAATATCCTTTCATTATTTTGTTCTATAATGTATCTTGTATAAGATCCTATAAAAATTTCATTTTTAATTTCCCACTCACCATTAACATCTTTATTTAATTCTATATCTTCTGGTCTAATTAACTTTTTAGAGCCATTAATTTCAATAATATTTGACTTTCCTATAAATGAACCTACATATTCATTTATAGGATTTCTATATATTTCTCTAGGTGTACCTACCTGAATAATTTTCCCACTATCCATAACAACAATTCTATCTGATATACTTAAAGCTTCTTCTTGGTCATGAGTTACAAATATCATAGTTATATTAAACATGCTTTGAATTTGTTTAAGTTCTTCTCTCATTTTTATCCTCAATTTAGCATCTAAATTACTAAATGGTTCATCTAATAATAAAAGTTTTGGCTTAGTTATCAAAGCTCTAGCTAATGCCACTCGCTGCTGTTGCCCTCCACTAAGATTACCTACATGTTCATATTCATATCCTTTTAGACCTACAATCTTTATATATTCTTTTGCAGCATTAAGTCTTTCTTTTCTTCTAAAATTTGTTGTATATTTTAACCCATAACTTACATTTTCAATAACATTCATATGTGGAAATAATGCATAACTTTGAAATACCGTTGCTATTGGCCTTTTTTCTGGAGGTAGTAAAGTTATATCAGTATCTTCTAATATAATAGTTCCGTTATCCGGCTTTAAAAATCCTCCTATAATGTTAAGTATAGTAGTTTTCCCACAACCACTCGGGCCTAATAGTGTTACTAATTCGCCTTGGTTTATTTGTAAATGTATATTAGTTACTCCATTTTGTTTTGAAAATTCTTTTTTTATATTATTTAATTTTAAAAACACCTACTATTACCCCCTACTAATTATCTAGAATTTTTATAGCTAAAATATTTACTGTAAAAGTTATAATTATTATAAAACATGCTATAACAGATCCTAATCCATAGTTCCCATTTTTTATAACGTTAAACATTTCTACTGTAGCTACATTGGCACCTGGCGATATCAAAAAAATTATAGCGCCTACAGTTGTCATTGTAGATGTAAATGTATTTATAAAACTTGATAAGAATGCCGGTTTTAATAAAGGTATTATTATATCTTTTACTATCATTAACTTAGGTGCTCCAAGATCTGTAGCTGCTTTTTCTATTTGCTTATCTATATTTGGAAAAAGTGCACTAGCTGCTTTACTTCCAACTGATATTTGTCTAAATGTACAATTTAAAACAACTATTGCTACAGTACCAGTTAATAATAAAGGTGTTTTATTAAAAGCAAGTACATATCCTATTCCAAAAAATGTCCCTGGTATTATATACGGCAAAGATGATATAAATTCAATAAATCTCATTCCATATATAGTTCTTCTTTCAACATAATAAGATAGTAAAATTCCTATTAAACTTGCTAAAAAGCCTGCCACTAAAGAATATTTTATACTTCTTATAAATGAATCCAAATTTGTTAATTTAAATGCTTTCATATAATCTAAAGTAAATGTTAAATTTCCTGAAGCTCTATTAGATATAGCTGATATAAATATAGTTATATATTGAATCAATATTATAACTATAAACGACCAAGTAATTATTCCTAAAATTAACTTTACGTATTTAGATATATTAAAATCAATATGTTTGCTTGTACTAGATTTTGTTCCACCTGATAAACTACCTATTTTTTTCATACTTTTTCTATAAAAATAAAATGCTATTATTGCAGGTATTATTAAAATAACACTCATAGCTGCAGCTTTTGGTAAGTTTGCTCTTCCAATTGCAGTTAAATAGGCTTCTGTAGCTAATACATTAAAATTTCCCCCAATAATTATAGGAGTTCCAAAATCAGAAAGATTTTTAGTAAATATTATAAAAAGAGTTGCTAATATACCAGGTGTAGCTAATGGTAAGATAACTCTTTTTATAGTTTCAAGTGAGGATGCTCCTAAATCCCTAGATGCTGAAATCAATCTATTATCTATATTTTTTAAAATTCCAACTATCATTATTGATGCAAATGATATTTCTCCTATTGACTGCATTAATACTATTCCTTGCCACCCATATGGATTTGTGCTAAGACCTAGTAAGTCATGTGTGATTATCCCTCTTCTTCCAAATAACAATATAAATGCTAACGATCCAACAAAAGGAGGCGATATCATAGTTAATATTAATACGTGATTTATAAACTTGCTGAGTTTGTTACTAACAAATACAACGTAAGTAGCTATTATCGTAGAAACTATTATTGCTATTATTGATGACAAAGTAGCTATGTAAATACTATTTTTAATAAGGTCTATATTGTTAGAGCTAAATAAAGTTGTATACTCTTCCAATGTAAACTTTCCTTCTTTTATAAAACTTGTAGATATCACTGAAATAACTGGATAAAAAATAAAAACCAATATACCTAATACTATGGTTAAAATTAATACCTTTTCTATATAATCGCTAAAACGGATAGCTAAATTTTTAACTATCCGTTCATTTAATCTGTTATTGTGTTGATTTATTTCCAAAATCTTCACTCCATTTATTTAAAATATGTTCTCTTTCAGTTCCTAGTTTTTGGATATCTAAATCTACAAGCTTATCTAATGGCATACTTTCAACAGATTTAACAGGCTTAATTTCTGGTCTAGCCATGTATCTCGGATCTTTTTCTTGTATAAATGTTTGTCCTTTTTCAGATAACGACCAATCTACAAATGCTTTTGCTGCTTCGGTATTTTCTGCATTTTTAAATATAGCAACTGGAGCAGGTATCCACGGAATAACATCTTCTGGGTATATTGTACTTACGGGATACTGATCTTCCATAACAAAATATTCACCTGTCATAGGTATTACTCCAACTGCAAATTCCCCTGAGCATACTTTATTTGCAGGCTCAGAACCTCTTTTAGCTAAAAACGGTATATTCGAGTTAAGTTTATTAAAATAATTCCATGCTTTTTCTTCTCCCATATTTTGAATTAATCCATTTACCATAGCATAGTTAGTTCCTGAAATCGATGGGTCTGCCATCATAACCTCCCCTTTATATTTAGGGTCTGCTAAGTCTGTCCATGTCTTTGGAGGTTCTAATCCTTTTTCTTTTAATAAGTCATTATTTACCATGAATCCTACTGTAACTAGCGAAGTTCCTGTCCAATATCCTTCTTTATCTTTATATTTGTCTGGTATAGTTTTTGATTCTTCTGATATATATGGTTCTAATAAATCAGCTTCTTTTGCTGCTATAAAACTATCAGCTCCCCCTCCAAACCATACATCTGCCATTGGCTTACCATTTTCAGCTTTTATTCTAGATAAAACCTCTCCTGAAGACATATCTATAAATTCCACTTTAATTCCAGTATCTTCCGTAAATTTCCCAAATATATCTTCCTTAGCTCCATGTGCAGCTACAACTTTAAGAGTTGACCCCTTTAAATTATTTTTTTCATACTTAGATGAACTTTCTTTATTATTAGTGCAACCTACAGCCCCTATTGTTAAACTTGCAACTAATAATGATGTTACTAATTTTTTCAATTTCATTTTACTCCCACTTTCTCCATTTATTAAGCTCTCCCCTTCATTCATTTTCGAGCTTTTTCCTCCTAAGTTTACATTATTATGAATTTTTCTTCAAATTCATAATTTCTATATATTACTATACAGCAATAGATTTTATCTATACAACAAAAGCAGGGTAAAAATGACTTGACCCTGCTTTTTATTAAATTATCTATGACTTTTATAATAAAACTTTTTCAAACTCTACCCTGTATGTTTGAAAATCTAGCTTTTCATGTAGTTTTATAGATGCTAAATTGTTTATACCAGTACCCGATCTTAAAACTTTCGCTCCATTTGTTTTACATTGTTCTTCTACATACTTAATTAAAAAGCTTGCAATTCCTTTATTTTTATAACTATCAATAATTAAAATATCATTAATCTCTGCTATTGATATATCATAGTCCTTAATATCATAAAAGCTAACCCAACAATATCCTATTTTCTTTACTCCATCTTGAACTATTAACCCTAATGCTCTACTTTCTTTTAAGCTTTTTGTTAAAGCTTTTAAAAATTCACTTGGATTGTCTGTTGAAAACCACTTAGATCTATACCTATCATATCCACATTCAGCAGTCCATTTGCTTTCACATTTAAAGTTAATTTTACAATGACTTTCTAGTATAAAATCTTTATCGCTTTCTAAATCTATATTTCTTATAGAATATTTCATTATTCATCCTCCCATACTGCATTTATCTGTTCGATGGTTTAAGCTTGTACCAATTTATAACTTTTTAAACTTTTATCTATTTAAATTCTATGTATCTTCATATCAAAAAAATACTATTTTATTGATAAGCTATATAAATAAAAAAAATAGAAGCATAATGCTCCTACTTTTTAAGTTCATCTTTAATTTTTTTCCTCAGTCTAGTTAAGTTAGTAAATACTATTTTACATCGTTGTTACTATATTTTATAACACTAAATCCAAGTAAAGCTAGTCCTAATAACATTATTGCAACCATATATTGTTCTGAAAGTAAATAAAATAAAGTTAAAAAAGCAAAGAAATGTAGTAATAGTATAATTGCATTTTTTATTTCTTGCATTATTCTTCTCCTAATAATAAGTATAGTTAATATTATCTATTCTAAATTTAGTATAATTGTGAAAAGTTTTTTCTACATACTCTAAGTATATACCAAAAACTTTTTTCTATAGGCTTATATTTTTATTAATTCTATTTCGTAGCATTCTTCTACTACAGATTCTTTTTTATTATTTAGAGCAAAGTACTCTAAACTTAAAATCGAGTTGAATATCATCATAACTATAAATCCATATAAAATTGGATTTAATTTATTGCCTATGCCAATTGGAGATGACTTCATATATGCATAATTTGAATTTATTAAATTATTTATATTAAACATAGCTATATGATATAAGTTAGTTATAATAAATACTTTCTTAAAATCTGATTTACTCATACCTACCTTTTTTACAGTTAGTAAATATATAGATCCCCAAAGCAACAAAATATGTCCTATAAAATATGAAAATTGAGTCATATGAGGAAAAACAAATGGATCAAGGCCTGGAAATAATAGTGCTGAAATCGACCCAAATATACCCCAGTATGATCCCATTTTCATCATGAAGTCTTTTTTAAATATCATACCAATAGCTATCAAAATTATAGCTATCCTACAATGAAACAGTGGCAATCCTTCTTGTACAAAATGATAATTTCCTTTAAGATACCATAAATATAATGTTGTTTGTTGAATTGATAGAGCTATTCCTATCAATAATTCAAATAATCTATTTTCTCTTTTTTTATTAATAATAATTACCATCCCTAGCAAAGTTATCCCCAACAATATTAAATGTATGACTCCAAAATTAGAAAAGTTATTTCTTTCTATTGAAGTTCTAAAAAAATAATGAAGTTTATTCATAAATGTCTCCTTAATCTAATTTTATCCCTTCAATATTATAAATACATAAAATATATTTATCAAATGTCAATTTTGTAAGAATTAAAAACTTTTTTGTTACATAGTGTATATAATAGTTTAATGTAGTATGTAATTGATATCTATATTTTGGAATGATATAATAATATTAACTTTTTGAAATTTTTTTAATTTTATAAATAAGGGGTGTAGCTTTTGAGTAACTCATCAAAAAAAGTATATATTTTTATACTACTAACATATTCACTTACATCTATATTTTTTTTCATACTCTACTCCATAGGAGGTGTAAATAATCCTGCAACTTTTAATCTAATAGGTCTTTCAATGATTATACCATTCCTTTCATGCATAATCGTTCAGAAGCTTCTATTTAAACAAAGTCTAAGAAATTCTTTTAATGTTTCTCTTAAATTTAATATTTGGTTTCCAATTTCAATATTTATACCTATATTAATATCAATCATTATCAATCTAATAAGCATTAAAAAATTTGGTTCCATTATATTCTCATTTGATTCATTTTTAACAAATATTTTAATAGGTTTATCAATAGCTTCTTTTTCAGCACTTATAGAAGAGTTATCATGGAGGGGATTTTTATATAATGAACTAAGTTATTTAAGTTTATTTAAGGTGTTAACTTTTATAAGTTTTGTATGGGCGTTTTGGCATACTCCAGTCGCTATACTGTATAAATACCCTACCATTCCGCTTATTGGCTCCATTATAAACTTTATTCAAATGTTTTTCATATCCTTAATAATAACTTATATTAGATATAAGTCTAATTCTATATTGGCAGCATCTTTTAGCCACGGTTTATTTAATACACTTGTCTTATCAAGTTGTATATCTAAAATAGATTCCATTTTTATTAGTATTTTATTAAGCGCTTTAATTGTCTTTATACTATTTATATATGAATTTAAAGCCTCTATTAAATAATAGAGGCTTTAAATATAAGTAAATTTTTATTTTAACTTAACTTTGTTTTCATCCACTCTTTTCCTTCTACGAGTCTAGCGACCATCATAGAACATACCGTGTTACCAGTTGAGTTTAAAACTGTAGCTGGTGCATCTATTATAGTACTAATTACTGCTATTATAGGAAGAACCTCTGGAGAGAATCCATATACACTTAATATTAGCATTTCTCCCATCATACCTCCTCCTGGAATTGCACCCATAACTGCTCCAACTAAGAAAGATACTGATACTATAGAAATTATTGCAGATATACTAGTTATATCCCTTCCAAATAATCCAAATAAGAAAGTTATTTTTAAAACTCCACCTATTACAGATCCATCTTTGTGTATGTTTGCACCCAGAGGTATTACAGTTTCTGCTATATCATTTGGTACTCCCATTTTTTTACTAGCATCTAAATTAACCGGTATTGATGCTGCACTAGAGCAAGTTGCTAAAGCCGTAACTGTAGGTGCTATAGCATTTTTCCAAAATACTTCAACTCCCTGTTTACCTCCAGCTATATAAGCATATAATGTGAATATACCTGCATAGCATATAGCTGCTAGAATTATATATAATACAAAGACTTTAGCATATCCTGATAATATTTGTGGTCCTAATTCTCCTATTACACTTGCAAAATAACATCCTAATCCTATAGGTGCTAACTTCATTATTAAGTTTACTAATTTCATCATAACTGCAGCACCTGCTTGAGTGAAAGTAGCTATAGGTTTTGCAATCTCTCCTGCCATAGCTGTTGCTATACCTACTAAAATTGAGAATATAATAAGTTGTAGCATATTTGCTTTTGATAGTAAATCTTTAAAATCACTTACTGTAACTGTGTTTACAAGTTGCTGTAATAATCCAACTTTTTCTGTATCTACTTTTTCTACCGAACTTTGCATTAAATTTGCAAACATATCTGGATTTAATCCTTTTGTTGGGTTGATAATTATAACTCCAATTATCCCTATAATAGATGATATTATAGCAGTCATTGCGAATACTAAAACTATATTTTTTAATATTTTTCCTAATCTTTTCATTTCTCCCATATTAGAAATTGCTGAAGTTACACTAAAAAATACTAATGGTACTAATGTCATGAATAATAAATTTAAAAATAAGTCTCCTACTGGCTTAAATATGGCTGCCTTAGCGCCCATTATAGCTCCGACGATTCCCCCTAATATAATTGCTAAAATTAAAATTATTGATGATTTGTAATTCTTCCAAAATGACTTCATTATTTTCTCCTTTGTGTCTTATTTAATTTTTTACCTTTAGTCAGCGATTTCTAATCTTAAAAGATCTTCAAAGCTTTCTCTTTTGCATATTAATTTACTTTTGCCATCTTTAACAGATACTACTGCAGGCTTTATTATTTTATTGTAGTTTGATGACATTGAATATCCATACGCTCCAGTTGATGACATTATTAATATATCTCCACTTTCTATATCCATAACATCAACATCTGTTATTAGTATATCACCACTTTCGCAACATTTACCAGCTATTGTAACTTTATTATTTTTATCTATACCCATTTTGTTGGCAATTGAACATTCGTACCCTGCCTGATATAATGAGGGTCTTATATTATCTGTCATTCCACCGTCAACACTTACATATGTTCTTACATCTTTTATATCCTTTATAGATCCCACTGTGTATATTGTGCTTCCTGCATTTGCAACTATGGATCTTCCTGGCTCTATTATTAATATTGGAGTACTTATATTTATATCTTTACATACATCCTCAACTTTTTGTATTATTGAGCTGCAAAACTCTTTTATTGTTTTAGGTTCATCACTCTCTGTATAATAAACACCTACCCCTCCTCCTAAATCAACTTCCTCTATGTTTATGTTATGTTGTTGTTTTATTTCTTTTACTAGATTCATCATTATTTCAACTTCATCTAAATATGGTTCTACGTCAAAAATTTGAGATCCTATGTGAGCATGTAATCCTACTAGGCTTATATTTTCATATTTTTTAATATTTTCTAATGCATCTTGTAAATCTCCATTTGATAATGCAAATCCAAATTTTGAATCAATTTGTCCTGTTTTTATATAATCGTGAGTATGTGCTTCTATTCCTGGTGTTATTCTAAAATATATAGATTGAATTTTACTTTTTTCATTGCATATTTTTTGTAATAATTCTAGTTCATAGTAATTATCTACAACAAATCTTCCAACTCCAAGATTTACTCCCATTTCAATTTCATCTATTGTTTTGTTATTTCCATGAAATAATACTTTTTCCATAGGAAAGCCTGATTTGTATGCTGTGAAAAGTTCACCACCTGATACTACGTCAAGATATAGACCTTCTTCATCTATTAATTTGCACATATAAATTGGTAAAAATGCTTTACCTGCATATGCAACTCTGTTTTTATTTTCATGAACCTTGAAATGTTTTATATATTCTTTACAATTGCTTCTGACTAATTCCTCATCAAGTACATAAAGTGGTGTTTTGTATTTTTCTCTAAGTTCTTTACATCCAACTCCACCTATATATAATTCATTTCCTTTTACCGACATAGTACCTTGTAATCTCATATCTTAAGCCCTCCTGTTTTTGTATTAATCATTTTTTATAAACAAAAATCCCCCTTAAGTTTCACTTAAGGGGGATTAAATTTAGCTAAAAATATATAGCATCTATTCCTTAAATGTAGCTCAACACAATTTAATATTGTGACAGTTATGCATATATTATATACATCCCCAGGTACATAGCCTTAAAGCATCAGCTACATCCTTCGGCAATAATCCCTTTTCCAATAAGTCTTCGTTGCTTAACTCATTATTGGTACTGATTATTATTGCGACCTCTACAATTCGTATTCAATTTATTTATATGTAATTTTACATACCTAATTTATAATTGTCAACAATTTTATTTTATTTAAACTTTAATTTTATGTAATATTATTTCAAAATCAGCTTTAAATTAACATATATACTAATTTTTAATATTCTTATGTTAAATTCAAAACATTACTTAATTTTATTAATTAAACTTTTAATTTTAAATTAAAAGCACTTAATAATATTTAGAAAACTTACTATTTTCTTTGTTTTAAAAGAACTTTCCTTTTTTTTAACACATTTAAGTTTTTTCAACTATACTCTACTTATAGGTTTTAATATATTTATTATTATAAGGGGGCGATATTAGTGCTTATTAAACAAGTAATAGCTATCATCATATTTTTAGTGGTTATGCTAGCTATTATTTCAGAAAAAGTAAATAGAGCTATTGCAGCTATGGCCGGAGCTTTACTTATGATTATATTTAACATATTGTCAGTTGAGCAAGGCCTGCATCATATCGATTTTAATACAATTGGGGTTTTAATAGGCATGATGCTATTTGTTTCTGTTGTCAAAAATTCAGGTGTATTTGAATACATAGCTATATTTTCAGCTAAAAAATCAAAGGGAGATCCTTGGAAAATCATGCTATGTTTTATAATATTAACTGCTGTTTTATCAGCTGTTTTAGATAATGTTACCACCGTATTGTTAATAGGTCCAATGACCATAGTTATAACTCAAATTCTAAATATAAATCCAACTCCATTTTTAATAACCCAAATTCTAGCATCTAATATAGGAGGGACTGCAACCCTAATAGGAGATCCACCTAATATAATGATAGGTAGTGCAGCAAATCTAAGTTTTGCAGACTTTATAATAAACTTAGGTCCTATAGTTCTAATCATTTTATTTTTAACTATCTTGTGTTTTAAATTTATGTTCAAAAAACAGCTTTTTGTAGATGATAAAGCAAAAGAAAAAATTTTAAATTTAGATGAAAAAAAAGCAATTAAAGATAAGCCACTGCTTATAAAGAGTATTATTATGATTATATTTATTTTGCTTGGATTTATTTTGCACAATGTTTTAAATCTTGAATCTAGTATAGTCGCCTTGACAGGAGCTACTATAATGATGTTTATAGGCAAACAAGATGTTGATGAAATACTTTCCAGTGTTGAGTGGTCAACTATCGCATTTTTTGGAGGATTATTTGTAATAGTTGGGGGTCTTGTTGAAGTTGGAATAATAAATAGCATTGCTGAATATTTAATAAGTGCAACAAGTGGGCACTTAGTTCTTACAATGCTAGTTATACTTTGGCTATCAGCTATAATTTCATCATTCTTAGATAATATACCTTTTGTAGCTACTTTGATTCCACTTATACTAACTATGCAAGGCCAAGGTATAGATGTAATGCCAATATGGTGGGCAACTTCTCTAGGAGCTTGCCTAGGTGGTAATGGTACATTAATAGGAGCTTCTGCTAATATAGTTCTTGCAAATGTAGGTCAGAAAAATGGATACCCTATAAGTTTTAAACACTATTTTAAAATAGGATTTCCACTTATGATTTTTTCAATACTAATCTCAACTATTTATTTACTAATCCGATTTTAAATAAATTTTAGGAGGAACACTAATGAATATTTTGGATAATGCTTATGGAGACACTATAGAAGCTCGACTTAGATATATAGGTGCAACAGATATAAAAAAAATTCATGGTATATTATATTTTATAGAATTTGAAATTGATAATAATTTAAAAGTTTCATACACATACAATATAAATTCTAAAAATAAATACTATCTTCAAAGAATAAAACCTTACCCTATTCCAGAAGGTGTCTTTGATAAAGAGTATGAAATAGTTTCTTTTATAGAAAAAGATATAAAAAAATTCATGAATGCTAAAAAAAGTAATAATTTTGATCTATTTTTAAAGATTACAGATGAGCTAAATACAATAAGTTTTGACATAGAAGAACTTTTTTTAAATTACAATATAGATAAAATGGATTTAGATAAATTAAAATTAGAACTTGATAATATATTGAATTTATTCGAAAGATCAAAAAATAGATCTCCTAAAATAGATATATTAGATAAATAAAATTCATATAAAAAAGGCAGATTAAAAGTAACTTTTAATCTGCCTTTTTTTAGTTGGAAACACCTTTAAATTTAAACTGATGTATTATATTCATAGTAAAAGCAATAACTATAGATATAAATAACCTTATAGGCGTAAATACACATATTGATATTCCTATCGATTTAATTAAGTAAAGAACACCAAAGCTAGAATCTATGCTTAACAGTAATATATCAAAACAAGTAGTTACAATTAAAATATTTAAATACATATGTACATTTTTAAATTTCTCTTTTTTACTCATAATCACAAGATACAACACAGGGATAATTACCATTGCTACAGATGATATTATTATAAATATAATATTTCTTACACTTAAATTCAATTTGTTTGAATAGAAAAAGTGTAAAGCATAAAAAATCACATTAGAAATCCCTATATATTTAAAATAATTTCGCATCAAATTTTTCATAATATTACGTTCCATTTTTTATCACCTCTTTTTAAATATACTTTATGTAGGATGTTAATATTCCAAGTTATATCAAAAATTAAACTATATAAGCAAAAGACAACTACTAACAAGTAGTTGTCTTTTATACTAAGAAAAATAAACTTCTATATTTTTTAAAAACTCATCTTTGTCACACTTATTGTCATTTGCTAAATTATTATTAATCCATTTAATATTTTCAATTCCACAAATGTTTAATGTTGATTTTATTATTGTGTTTTCTATAGGGTTTCCTAGTTCATTTTTAATATATTCTGTATCACTTTCAGATGTAGTTATAATCATACCTTTTTTTATATGATTCAATTTTCCCTTAGGTCTATTGTTTTCTTCTTCAAAGGCAAATTCTTTTATAAATACTTTGTCAAAAAACCCTTTAAGCATTGCTGGTACATTATTCCACCATATTGGGAATATAAATACTATTTCATCACTTTCTTTTAAAGTATTTTGATATTTTTTAACTAATTTATCATCAGACTCACCTTTTGTATACAATTTAACTTCCTCGGCTGTCATTACAGGGTTAAATTTATCTTCATATAAATCAATTATACTATAATTTTTACCGCATTTTTCAATGCCTTTAATTACATTATCCATTATGTTTTTGTTGAATGAGTTTTTATCGGGATTAGATATTATTATTGCAGTATTCATTTTTTAGTTCCTTTCTTCTTTAGCTAGTTTTTATATTATTATTTATAAGTTTTTATATTTATATTCGTATTATAAAATTTCTGCTAAATTATCTTTTGTTCCATACAAATCTCGTTTTCTATAAATAAAATATCCTATAATCCATCTGATACAAACATCTAATCCCATTGCTATCCATACACACTCAATATCTAAATTTGTAAAATATACAATTATAACTGTAAGTGGAACTCTTATTCCCCATATACCTATGCCCGATATAGTCATAGGTAATTTTGTAAATCCAGATCCTCTTAATGCTCCATTTATTACTCCTCCCAAATTTCCAGCTAACTGTATAAGCCCCATAACTATTAAATATTTAGATGCTATATTTATAAGTTGTGTATCATTTGTTAGTACTAACATTAGTTGCTCAGGGAAAAATATCAAAGGTATTGATGTTACAATTGTTATAATTATGGTTGATTTAAAAAGTTCTTTCATATATTTTTTCCCTAATTCTTCATTTTTAGCTCCCACACACTGCCCTACAAAAGCAGTAGCTGCAATTGCAAATGCATTTGATGGCATAAAAGATATAGATTCAGCTTGAAGCCCTAATTGGTAAGCTGCAAGTGTAACTTCTCCATAATTTAATATAGCTCTTGTTAAAATAATAGTAGATAATTGCCAAAATGAATTTTCTAATGATATAGGTATTCCTATCCTATATACATTTTTTATTTGCTCTAAATCTGGCTTAAGACCTTTTATAAATAATTTTATATCAAACTTAATCTTCTCTACTTTTTCTCCAAAATATACATATCCATTTTTTCTGTTGAACATTAAATATGCCCCATAAAAACATGCTAGGAAATAACCACTAAAAGTCCCTATAGCAGCACCTTGAACCCCTAAACTTGGCATATTAAAGTTTCCAAATATAAATAAATATCCTATAAATATACTAGTAATATTCATAGACATAGCTATTTGCATAGATATTCTTGCTTTATTCATTGATTGCAAACTAGATGTGCATATAAGCATTATACTCATAAAATATAATGACCATGATGATGTTTTAAGACACTTAGATGCTATATGCATAAGATCACTGCTTGGATTGAATATAGATAATACAAACTCCGTATTAAAAAATATGAATTGTTGAATTATAATAATTAAAATGCTAAGACCTATAATTGTTTGTTTTATTATATATTTTATTTCTTTTGTGTTTTTTGATCCATATGCTTGTGCTACAAACACTGCACTTCCCATTGTTATTCCTCTTAAAATTGCCCATGTTATATTTATTATTCTATTACTTAAACTAAAGGCACTTATAGATACCGGATCTAATCTCCCCATCATTCCTGTTAAGCAAAAACCAGCTGTCATTTGCAAAATACTTTCTAAAACAATCGGTAAAACCATTATTTGTATAGCTTTTCTGATTTCCCTTTGACTAAGTTTGTTACATTCCTCCATAACATCCCCCCAATACTAAATTCAAATTATAATAAATATTATATCAATATTTTTTGTTTATGTACTCGTAGCATTAAATTTATATTTAAAATTTAATTATTACAAAAAAATAGATATACCAAAATAACTTAATACATAATATTTACGTAAAAATTATTTTGGTATACCTTTAAAATCAACTATGGTTATTTTCTCTAAGACCTCTTCTATATCTTCTGTAACTCATCATGTCTATAGCAACAAAACTAGTTCCTACTCCTATCATTATTGCTCCTGGTATATGACCTGTTATAATTCCTACTAAAACTCCTATTAATGCTCCTGTTGTGATATATATAGCAATTTTAGCAAATTTATTGAACTTTAAAGGTATATAAACCGCCATTCTAGTATATAAGAAAGCTCCTACTATTAAACCTACCACTGATAATATTATGGTTTCTTGCATATTTCCTAAAGTCAGTCCTAGCCCTAATCCTATTAGAATACATCCAAGGGTTACCATCGCAATTCTCCTTTTTATCTTTTTTTATATTATATTCTTGTACATTTCAAAAGTTGCTAAGTTTTAATATATAATTTGTGCAAGTATTTTATATTTATATTTGGTATGATATACTATTTCTTATGATAATTTAGTTTCAAAAGGAGGTTTTTTATGTCATTTTTAATTTTAATAATAGGATTTGCACTTCTTATAAAAGGAGCTGATGTTTTTGTAGAAGGTGCATCTTCTGTAGCTAAGAGGTTTAATGTTCCTCCTATGCTTATAGGTCTTACTATCGTTGCTATGGGTACAAGTGCTCCTGAGGCTGCCGTAAGTATATCATCTTCTCTTGCAGGTCAAAACGATATGAGTATAGCTAATGTTGTTGGATCTAACTTTTTTAATATACTTATTGTTTTAGGTGTATCTGCTATAATTGCAAAATTACCTGTTGAAAAAAATACAATAAAAAAAGACACACCTTTTTTAGTATTTATAAGTGCATTGCTTATTATTTTAGGTCTTAATTTTAAGATAAGTAGATTTGATGGTTTAGTTTTATTGTTATTATTTGTATTTTTCTTAGTAAATATGATTAAATCAAATCTAGGTCAAAAAAACTCAGATATATCGGCTGGTGAAAGTGCTATAGCTATAGAAGCTGTAGAGGTGACTGAATCTGAAGTTTCATCTTTACCTAAAACTATAGTAATTTGTTTAATTGGTATCGTTGGTATCGTATGGGGTGGTGATTTAGTCGTAGATTCTGCAACTAAAATTGCAACTGCATTTGGTATGAGTGCAAACTTAGTTGGTCTTACTATTGTTGCTATGGGTACATCATTACCAGAATTTGTAACATCTGTTATAGCTGTTAGAAAAGGGGAAACAGAAATTGCAATAGGTAATGTAATAGGGTCTAATATATTTAATATATTATTAGTCTTAGGTCTAGCTGCTGTAATTCACCCTATGGCTATTAGCATGTTTGCTTTAATTGATACTATATTTATGACTTTAATAACAGTTTTACTTTACATATTTATGAAGAAAAACAATTGTTTGAATAAGACACATGGTTTTATATTTATTGTAATATATATAGCTTATATGGCTTATACTATAATCCGTTAAAGAAATAAAAAAGAATGCAATTTAACTTGCATTCTTTTTTATTTCTTTAAATTTTCAACACTTTTTGTTTTTAACTTTTCTATTATTTTAAAACTTAAAGGATATTTAAATTCTTTATGTCTGTAATATTGTATAATTGCTATTATAAATGTAATTAAGTAAATAATAGACATTGCAGGTATTAAATAAGCCGCTTGTTTTACTATACATACTAATAATAAAATTGCAAATTCATATATTACAAATGATATATAAAAATCAATAAGTTTTAATCCATTCTTCTTTACAAATTCAGATTCTTTCCCATATATTTTCCATGCAGCGTATGCTATTATAACCCCAATTATATTAAGCATCATAACAGCTGCTGTCATTACCATCATAGTAATGCTTTCATTTTTTGTAGATCTTTGATTTTCTGTCATAATACATTTCCTTTCATTAATAATTTCTATATTATATTTTGAACCATTTATCAAAAATCGTCAACTTTTTATTAAAATTCTATATCCATTTACTATGTTAAATTATTTAGATATAATACTTATAAGTAAAGTTTACATATTGGAGGTATATTATGGCAATAGAGATGAACCTAAAAGAATTATATGAAGTTGGAGAAAGCTTTGAAAGCTGTGTTGGAAAAGGATCCAAATCTGAAAGATCTAGAATTCCCAAAAACACATCAAGAATCAACTTAAACGAAGATACTATAAATAAAATAGCTAGCTATTCAAGCAAAGTTAATATACTTGTTTCAGGGGAAATATGGTGCCCAGATTTTCAACTTAATGTATCAGTTTTAAAGAAATTTGTTGATATTAATGATAATTTTGATATATCGGTTATAACTATGGCTAGAGGCAAAAAATTTATGAGTGAAGCTTTAAACATAGAAAAGGAAAGTTTCAAAGGTCCAACAATTGCATTTTTAGATGAAAATTTTAATGTTATAGGAGTATTTGAAGAACGACCTAAAGAAGTAAAAAAAGTTAATGATTTTGAAGAAATAAAAATTGATTATTATAAAGGGAAGTATTTATTAGATACAGTTAATGACTACTTAAATATATTAAATATAAAAAAAACTACTAGATAGAGCTCTCTATCTAGTAGTTTTTTTATATTTAAACTGCATTTTTTGCATTTTCATAACTCTCAACTTCTTCATATCTTTGATTTTCTTGAATCTTTGATTTATTCTTTTGAAGTATTTTTCTTGCAATTACAAGTACTATTGCTTCAGATACAAGTGTAGTAAACCATATACCTGTTCCTCCAAATATAGACGTCATCAATATTAAACTTAAAGTTATTACTACTAATCCTCTTCCTAAGGATATTACACTTGCATGTATCGCTTTTCCTGTTGAAACACAAAATCCTGATATTATTACATTATATCCCATAATCAAATATGCTACTGAAGATATTCTTAAAGTTTTTACAGTATAATTAAACAGTGTTATATCTGATTTATCAATAAATATAGATACTATTTGATTTGCAAATATTAAAACTAATAAAAATGCTATTACTGAAGCTTTTGTTATATAGCTTAAGCTCATTTTTAAAAGACTCAGCACTGATTTATTATCTTCCATACCATAATAGTAACTACATATTGGTTGTAATCCTTGTGATATTCCTAGCATAGTTGTAAGAACTAAAGTTGTTACATAACAAATTACACTATAACTAACTAAAGCATTTTCACCTATTAGCATTAATATACTTTGATTGAATAGTAATATAACTACAGCTAAACTTGCCTCTGTCATAGAATCTGGAATACCTATTAAAACAATTCTTTTTATAAAGCTAAAATCCAATTTAAATTTGCAAAATCTTAGTTTTCCTCTTCTTCTTAAAAAATGAGCTAAGAAAAATGTCACTGAAAATACTCTAGCAATTCCAGTTGCCAAAGCTGCACCTTCAACTCCCCATCCCCATTTAAGTACAAATATATAATCTAAAACTATATTAGTTATTGCTGAAATTATAACTCCTATTGTAGATAAATGAGGATATCCATCACACTTTATAAGTAACTCAAGTCCATAAGAAACTAAGTAAAAAGTAACAAATAATATAATATTACCTAAATATCCTTTAACTAAAGGTAATGTACTTTCTGTCGCTCCTAAAAATATAGATATTTTTTCTAAGTTAGCTAAACTAAATACAATAATAAATATAGATATAATAGCTAGTACTACAGTGTTAAGTGTGAAATATTCGCTTGCTTTTTTATCATCACCTTTACCAAGGGTCATTGATACAACAGTTGATGCCCCAGTTGATAATAAAACTGACACAGCAAATAAAGTATTTATAAATGGTGTTGATATATTAACAGCTGCCAAGGCTTCACTTCCAACCCCTTTGCTGACAAAAGCTCCATCTACCATAGAATATAGTGAAAATACCCACATAGATGCTACTGATGGTATTACATATTGTTTAAATTGAGTTTTTAAATCTTTTACATTTTTCATAATTATTACCTCCCTCCACCTAATTGAATATAAACTATGGTATAATACTCAAGTCAACAATTTTATTTCAAAATGAGGTGATTTTTTTGAAAAGAAAATATTATAAAACTGGAGAATTGTCAAAAATATATAATTTAGGTAGAGATTCTCTTAAATATTATGAAAAGTTAGGTCTTTTAAATCCAGGTAGAGATACAAATTCTTACAGAATGTACACTATAAAAGATATATGTAATTTAAATTTAATAAAAGAACTTAGAAGTCTTGATTTTTCTATGCAAAGGATAAAAGAGTACTTAGAAAATAGAAATGTTAAAACTACTAAAAAAATGTTAAAAGAAGAAATAAAGCTTATAGATCAAAAACTAGAAGAACTGACTATCCACAAAGAAAGTTTAAATAAAAGGCTAAGTTCTATTGATAATACGATAGATCATACAAATTTTAATAGAATTGAACTTTTGTACATGAATGAAAGAAAAGCTATTACAGTTAATTCAAATGTTAGCTTTGATGAAAATGTAGATTACTTAATTCAAAGGTTAAATGAAAAGTTCGATGATAAGTTCTATGTATTAGGAAATAGTAATTTTGGAGCAGTATTTGATACAAAAAGTGTCTCAAATGGAATTTTTAACAATTATAAATCTATATTTTGTTTACTTGATGATAACGCTACCAATTTTAATTTAACAATAGAAGAGGGGTATTATGTAACCTATACATATAAAGGCGATTATAAAAAAACAGCAAAAATAATCCCTATGCTATTTAAATTTATAGAGTTTAATAACTATACTATTCTTGGAGATCCTATAGAAATTTATAAAATAGATATTTATGAAACGTCTTTAGAAGATGAGTACGTTACTCAAGTTCAAATTCCAGTTCAATTAGTAAGTGATTTATATGAATTCTAAAAAAGGGTATATTATCTATACCCTTTTTTGTTATGGAATTAAAGTATCAATTCCATTTATATATTCTTCATCTTCTATTGAAGAAATAGAACTTAAGTTTATATTAACTCCATCTTTAAGCTTTACTAATTTACAAGGAAGTAGTCTATTGCTGTCAAGTTTATCACTTAAAAACTTTTCTATAAATTCAGTAGTGTTTGAATAATCAGCTTCATATTCACTTCCATCTTTCATCATAATTTTTATCATAAGTTGCCTCCATAACCAATTTGAAACTTACGCTCTTTCTTGTACTGTTATTTCTACATTGTCATCATTTCCATCTATAAGTATATGACATCCATTATAAACTTTACCAGCTATCATCATTTTAGCTATTTTTGTTTCTAATACATTTCCAATATATCTCTTAAGTGGTCTAGCTCCATAAATAGGATCATAACCTTCTTTTATCAATACATCTTTAGCACTATCAGTCATACTTAAAGTTATATGCTTATCAACTAATCGTCTTCTTAAATCATCTAAGAATATGTCTATAATTCTTCTAATGCCTTCTTTATCAAGAGGTTTAAACATTATAATATCATCAACTCTATTTAAAAACTCAGGTTTGAATCTTCTCTTCATTTCATTCATTACCATTTCTTTAGTAGACTCTTTTATTTCACCTGAATCTTCTAATAGATATGAACTACCTATATTTGAAGTCATTATTATTATTGTATTTTTAAAATCTACTGTTTTACCTTTATTATCAGTAAGTCTTCCATCATCTAATATTTGAAGGAATAAGTTAAATACATCTTCATGTGCTTTTTCTATTTCATCAAATAATAATACAGAATATGGATTTCTTCTTACAGCTTCTGTTAATTGTCCACCTTCCTCATATCCTACATATCCTGGAGGAGGTCCTATAAGTCTTGATACTGCATGTTTTTCCATATATTCTGACATATCAATTCTAATTATATTTTCTTCACTATCAAATAAATTTCTAGCTAAAGTTTTTGCAAGTTCTGTCTTACCAACTCCTGTAGGTCCTAAGAATATAAATGATCCTATTGGTTTATTTTCATCTTTAAGTCCTGCTCTATGACGAATAACAGCATTACTTACAGCTGTTACAGCTTCATCTTGTCCTATAACACGAGTTTTCAACTCTTCTTCTAATCTTAGTAATTTCTCTTTTTCACTTTCAACTAACTTAGTTATAGGTATGTTTGTCCATTTAGAAATCACTTCTGCAATTTCCTCTTCTGTAACCTCTTCTTTTAATAAAGAAGTTTGATTATCATCTTCCATTTTTTCTTCTGCTTCTTTAATTTCATTTTCAAGCTTTGGAATTATACCATATTTAAGTTCTGCAGCTTTATTTAAATCATATTCTCTTTCATATCTTTCTACATCACCTCTAGCCTCATCAAGTTTAGCCTTAAGGTTTCTAACATTCATTATATGTGATTTCTCTTTTTCATATATAGCTGTTAAATCATCATTTTTAGACTTAAGTTCAGCTAATTCATCTTGAAGTTTTTCAAGTCTTCTTTTACTTGCTTCATCCTCTTCTTTAAGAAGTGCTTCTCTTTCAGTCTCTAATGTAAATATTTTTCTTCTAACTATATCTAACTCAGTTGGTAGTGAGTCAATTTCACTACGAATCATAGCACTTGCTTCGTCTATTAAATCTATGGCTTTATCTGGTAAATATCTATCTTGTATATATCTATCTGATAATTTTGCTGCTGCAACTATTGCAGAGTCATGAATTCTAATACCATGGTGAATTTCAAATTTTTCTTTTAATCCACGAAGTATAGAAATTGTATCACCTACACTAGGTTCATCCGCTATAACTGGTTGGAATCTTCTCTCTAATGCTTTATCTTTTTCTATATACTGTCTATATTCATCAAAAGTAGTAGCACCTATACAATTTAGTTCTCCACGAGCTAACATTGGTTTTATTAAGTTTCCTGCATCCATAGCTCCATCTGTTTTTCCTGCTCCTACTATTGTGTGTATCTCATCTATAAATAAAATTATTTTTCCTTCAGCACCTTGAACTTCTTTAAGCACTGCTTTTAATCTTTCTTCAAATTCACCTCTATATTTAGCACCTGCTATTAATGATCCCATATCAAGCGCAAATATAATTTTATCTTTAAGTCCTTCAGGTACATCTCCTCTGACTATTCTTTCTGCTAAGCCTTCTACTATAGCAGTTTTCCCTACACCTGGCTCACCTATTAAAACAGGATTATTTTTTGTTCTTCTTGAAAGTATTCTTATAACTCTTCTTATCTCTTCATCACGACCTATAACTGGGTCTAACTTGTTTTTCTTAGCTAAATTTATTAAGTTTGTACCATATCTAGCTAATGCGTCATATGTACCCTCTGGATCTTGGGTTTCTACTCTTTGATTTCCTCTAACTTTTGATAATACTTCTAAAAAGCTGTTTTTATTTATGTTGTATTGTTTAAATATTTTACCTATATTTGAACGTGATTCCAATTCAATTATAGCTAAAAATAAATGTTCAACACTTATATACAAATCATTGAATTCTTTTGAAATTTCTTCTGATTTTATTAATACTTCATTTAACTTTCTTGTAGCTACTACACCTTGTGAACTAGCTGCCTCACCTTGAATTTGAGGTAGTTTTAAAAGTTCAGTTTTCACACTTGCTTTTAGGCCTTCTACAGATATACCCATTTTTTCTATTATTCTAGGTATTAATCCATCTTCTTGGTCTATTAATGAATAAAGTAAATGTATTGTATCTACTTGTTGGTTATGATTTTTAACAGCTTCACTAAAAGCATCATTTAAGCTTTTTTGGACTCTTTGTGTCATTTTGTCTGCTTCCATAAAAAACTCCTCCAAACTTTTAAATTTAATTTACTATAACTTATACCACTATAAATTTATAGTAAACATTTACCATTAATTTAAATATATTCTTATTTTTCTTTAATTTTTTAAAATTGAAAAATATTTTTTAATTCATGTACTTCTATTATTATCTTTAATTTTTTCTATAATTCATTTTAATACTATTATTAAATAAAATTTCACTTTAATCCTGTAGTTAATTACTTAAAATTAGCACATTAATATACTTAACCATAAAAAAGCTAATTTTAATCTAATGCAGCTACTAATAACTAACTTAGGCTACTTGATCAAAATTAGCTTTATTTTTATTATTTAGACTTAGATAATTGTTTTTTGTTTATCTTATTCATAATAAATACAATTGTAAATAATATAATAAGTCCCAGTGGAATAAATATTACAGGTTTTATTTTAAATAAACCTACTATTAGTAATATGAAAAATACTACACTTGCTACAGTTGCACCATATGGTATCTGTGTTTTAACATGATCTATATGATCTGCACCTGCAAATATAGAGGCCATCACAGTAGTGTCTGATATAGGAGAACAGTGATCTCCAAATACCGATCCAGAAAGAGCAATTCCTGGAACTGCCATAGCAAGACCAACATCTCCTGTTACTTGATATACTAAAGGGATAGCAATAGGAGTCACTATTGCCATAGTACCCCAAGAAGTTCCTGTTGCAAAAGAAACCACCATACCTAATACAAAAATAGTTATTGGCAATATCCATGCTGGTATACTTTCTCCTAATACCTCTACCAAGAAATTTGCAAGTCCCATATCCTTTGTAACTTGCCCTAATGACCATGCCATTAAAAGTATTGCTGCGGTTAGTGTCATAAGTTTCATCCCATCGATAAATGTATCCATACTTTCTTTAAAGGTCATAATTTTATATCCTATAGATAGTATTACTCCGCTCATGGCCATTGCAAATGCGCCCCATAATAACGAAGTTACTGCATCTGCATTTTCAAGTATACCCATAAATCCAACGCCTTCTCTACCTGTATATATAAAGCCAAATATTGTAGTAAAAATCATTGCAATAAATGGAACTATAAATGTTATAAGTCTTGGTTTTACATCCTTAGGTTCCCCTAATTCATTTGCAACATCAAGCATTGGTTGAGCTTCATCACTACAAAACTTTCCAGTTTTTATAGCCCTCATCTCTGCTTTTAACATTGGTCCATAATCAAGACCTGTTATAACTATCATACCTACAAATGCTAATGTAAATATACTATATAAATTATAAGGAATGCTACTTATATAAGCTGACATTGGACTTATATTTATAAGACCTGCTGCAAGCAATCCTTGACTTATCATACCGATTTGAAATGCTATCCAATCTGATATAAAAAGCGATGCTGATGGTGCCGCTGTTGAATCAAGTATATAAGAGAATTTTTCTGAAGATATTCTTTGTTCTTTAGCTATATCTCTAAAAACATTTCCATCTATAGCAGCTATCAAACAATCATTAACACTTATACACATGCCTAATAACCATGCCCCTATTCCTACTGCTTTTCTATTTTTAATTTTATTTCTTGCCCATATTGAAAGAGCCTTACTACCTGACATTTTCCATATAAAAGATATTCCAACTCCCATAAACATTGTAAATAATATTAATTTGGCATTATCTGAATCGCTTAACTGTCTTATTATTGTCTCTAATGAAAATGACGCTGCTGCAAATAAATTTCCTTTTGAGGTTATAATTCCTGCTACAAAAACTCCTGCAAATAATGATGGTATAACTTGTTTAGTTTTAAAACACATAAAAATTGCTATTATTGCAGGAAGTAATGCCCACAATCCATAGTTTGCTTCCATAAACACTCCTCCTAATATTTTATAGCTTTTAAATTTGCTATCTTTAGTGTTTATTAAGTATTTCTATGGTTTAGTTTATAAAGGCTAACTTCTTACTGAATACATTATCTCTTCTTTGTATCCTACTACTATTCTCAGATATCCATTCAACATATTATCGACTTCTTCATTAGAGGTATCTATATATAATGGTTTAAATTTTAAGTTTTGTAACTTGTGCAAAGTAGATACCACTATTATATTTTCTCTGCCTATACTTTTAATTACCCTATCACTTATTTGCTGATTACCTCTTCCTAACAAGTATCCTTGTCCTCCTGTTGGTGTTATTATGAGTTTTGCTTTATTATATTTTATACATTCAAGTATGTCTTTTTCATTAGCATCATTTTTTATAACTTTTTTATTTTTTATAATATCTATACCTAGTAAAGTACTTTTTAGATTTAATGCATCTAGTACAGCTCTAGTTGTGGTCCCTGGTCCTATTATATAAGTAATATCTGTTTCCATGTTATCAGCTATAAACAGTCCAATAGATTTTTGTGATGACTCTTCACTTAATGGAGTTGGAGCTTTCTTATTTTGCATAAAAGATTTTTCTCTAGGAACTTTTAAGTATCCATACAGTTTTGTATTAACTTTTCCTTCTCGGTACATTTCCTCATCTAAATCTAACACTTCTCTTTCTATACTATTTACTTTTCCATTTAAAAATTTAAGTGCTAATTTACCTCCACTTTTAGGATTTATTGCGTATACAGGTGAATGAATTTTAACTCCTGCCGGAATACCGATAGTAACGACTTTATCTTCTACAGCATTATATATATCTCTTGCTGTTCCATCGCCTCCAACAAATATTAAAATACTGATTTTCTTATATAACATGTTCCTTGCTAGTTTTATAGTATCTTTACTGCTCGTACTATTTCCATTATCTATATTAATTACTTCTACATTAAAATTTAGTAATTTGGCTTCATTTTCTCCCATATCTTTTGGTCCAGTTATTATTTTTATATTATCTTTTATACTATCTAATTCCTTAAGTGCTTTTATCGCTTTTATTGGTGATTTTGGTTTTGATCCTAACCTTATTGCTTCTCTTAGTATGTCCTCCCCATCAGTTCCTTTAAGACCAACTGTTCCTCCCATACCTGCTATTGGATTTACTATAAGACCAATATTTATCAATGAAATCGCCCCTCTTTTGTAAAATTATACAAATTTGTTTATATTAAATTAAAGCTAGTGAATGATTAGTTAATCACCCACTGCTTAATCTAACTAGAAATGTTTTTGATTTATAGGTTTAGTGATGTGCCTTTTTTTGATATGCTCTCCAAGTTATCGCCCACTTATCACTATCATCTAATTCCGATTCGTCTACTTTGTGTATAGTACTTCTAAAAGGCGAATTTATTGCTATAGATGGATCTTCATAGGCTTCATCTATAACGTATTTTAATGTTGCAATATATTCATCTAAATCTTCTTTAGATGGTGTTTCTGTTGGCTCTAGTGTACACGGTTCTGCTATATAATACGGGTGATGACTAGTCCAGTAATGCATACCGAAATCCATCATTCTTCTTTGTATATCACCTGTTCCTACACCTGTATCTTCTTTTAACTTTTCTAACGAATATCTTACCTGCTCTATTCTTTGTTTGCCTTCTATATATGGAGCATTTATTGATTCATGTTCCATTAATTTTTTAAATAAGTAGTTATTGTTTAAAACTGCTATTTTAGATACTTCATATAAGCCTTCTGCTCCTAAACTTCTAATCCACGCATATGCTTTTAATATTACTTGTGGTACACCTGTAAACATCCTTACTTTTATACTATCTTCTAAGTTATAATTTAAGAAATATTTATTTTCTTCACTGTTAAAATCTACTAGTGGAGCTGGTAAGAACGGTACTATGTGTTCTAAAACACCTAATGCACCGCAAGCTGGGCCTCCACATCCATGAGGAGCAGAAAATGTTTTGTGTATATTAAAGAAACACATATCAAAACCTGCCTCTTTTGCTCTTGTTACTCCAAGTAATCCATTTGCATTGGCTTGATCATAGCAGCAAAGCCCTCCAAACCTATGAACTAAATCAGTAAACTCTTTAACTTTTGGATTAAATACGCCTGTATCTTCTGGATTTGCAACTATAAATGCTGCCGTTCTCTCATTTACAGCTGATTTAAAAGCTTCATAGTCTGGATATCCATTTTCATCTGGGAATATTTTTATGATTTTATATCCTTTTAATGCTGGTGCTGCTGCATCCGATGGATGTGAATATATTGTAGTTATTATTTCATCTTTAACATCACCGTTTCCATTTTTATCATGATAAGCTTTTACTAAAGATGCCATAGCCATTATAGCTTGACTTCCTCCACTTGGTTGGAATGAGAATCTATCCATTCCTGATATTTCTTTCATATATTCTTCTGTTTTATTCATTATTTCTAATATACCTTGAGTAGTATTTTCATCTTGGTATGGATGAAGTTCACTCATTTGTGGTAACCTAGATAACTTTTCATTTATTTTCGGACTGTATTTAACGGTACAAGTTCCTTGACCTATCTCTATATTTAAATCAGCTCCTAATGTTTGTTGAGATAACCTTAAGTAATGTCGTAAAACTCTGTGTTGAGATATTTCTGGTAAGTTTATACTTTTTCTTATCATAGATTTTGGCAATACATTTATCCCGTCTCCTACTAACTCTTTCACGTCTTCATTTACACTTGGCGGTATAACTCCTCTTTCTCCAATTTGTGATAATTCAAATATTACCGGTTCATCCCACTTGGCTTGATGAAAATTTCTAACTTTATAATTTCTATCTATTTTTTTCAAATCTAATCATCCTTTCTTTAAATTAGTTTAATATCGCTTTTAATTCTTCAACTAACGTATCTATCATTTCTTGAGTGTGAATTTCAGTTACACAATATAGTGCACATTGCCCTAAATCACAATAATCTTCACTCAAATCTTTTCCTCCAAATATTCCTTTTTCAAGTAATTCTTTATTTATTTTTTTTACAGTCTTATTTGTAGAATTAAAATCTAGTATAAACTCTTTAAAAAATGGTGATGTGAATCTTAATTTAACTCCATCTACTTCACTTAATCTCTTAGCTGCATATTGGCTATTTTGCATTATTGTTTGACCTACTTCATACATTCCATTAGGACCCATTAATGACAAATATACTCCAGCTGTAATTCCAAGGAGAGCCGATTGAGTTCCAACATACTCTTTTCCATCCTCTCTTAAATTACCAAAAGATGTTCTATCATACGCAACATCTCCAAATCCATACTCACCTTCAACATCCGTTGGTGCTATTCCAAATAATCTAGATGGATATTCCATAACAAATTTTTCTTCGTCTCTAGTAGCTATAAATCCTGATTGTCCTCCCCCAAAATTCATGTGATTTCCTAACGTTTGAACATCTCCAACTACTATATCAGCTCCATATTGACTTGGAGGAGTTAACACGCCTAGTGATATAGGATCTACTCCAACTATACTTATAGCTCCATTTTCATGAGCTATATCTGATATTTGTTGTCCTTGAGTCTCTATAAATCCAAGTGCTGATGGATTTTCTATATAAACTGCACATACATTTTCATTCATTTTAGCTTTTAAATCGTCTACATCTAATAGTCCTGTTTCTTCATTGTAATTTACAAAAGTAAAGCTTACGTGTGGATTACAATAGTTTTTCATTATTAAGAATCTTTCCATATGTATTGTCTTTGGAACTAATGCTTCTTTTCTACCAGTTATTCTAGAAGCCATTCTCACAGCAGTTGAAGCTGCTTGAGCTAAGTCAAATGTAGGCACACTTACAACATCCATATCAGCAATTTCAGCTACTAAACTTTCATATTCAAATAAAGATTGAAACCTTCCATGGTCATTGTATGGCTCTCCACCATAAGCAGTTAAAAACTCTGCTCTTGTGCTCACTTCATCACATACTGCTGGTACATAATGTTGATAGCAACCATATCCTAAGAAATTTATATTATCTTCACAAGTTATATTCTTTTTAAGTAAATTTTCTACATGAGATTTTAATTCATATTCTGAATGGATAGCCTTTGGTAAATTCATAGATCTTTTTAATCTAATTTCTTGTGGTACTTCTTCATGTAAATCTTCTAATGAGTTCAGACCTATTTCTTTTAACATTTCATTTTGCACTTCTTTTATTGAATTCGGTATATATGGATGTGAGTTTAATCCTTTTATAGCCATTTATTTTCCCCCTTTAATAAATTTTAAAATTAACTTAAGCTATACCTCCACCGTCTACTACTAAAGCAGTTCCTGTTACCCATGTTGATAAATCACTAGCTAAAAACAGTACCGAATTAGCTATATCTTCAGGTAATCCAATTCTTTCTATTGGTCTTCCAACTGCAGAATCTTTGAAAAATTCATCTTTATCAAATCCCAATTGCTTTCCTTCTTCTTGTAACATATTTGTTGCTGTATCTCCCGGATTTATCGAATTGACTCTTATATTATCTTTTCCATGGTCTATTGCCATAGCACGAGTTAAATTGACTATACCACCTTTAACTGCACAATATGCTGCAGCTTTGTCTCCACCTTTCAGTCCCCATCCTGATCCAGTGTTTATTATACTTCCACCACCAGTTTTTCTCATTACAGGTATTGCAAATTTTGATAAGAGATATGTACCTTTAAGCCCTACATTAATTACAAAATCCCACTCTTTTTCTTCTAATTCTTCAATTGTTTTTCTTACAGTTACTCCTGCATTGTTAAATAGTATATCTATTCTTTTGTGATCTTTTTCTATTTGTGAAATAACTTCTTTACAATTTTCAAGAGAAGTTACATTACATTTGTAAAAAATAGCTTCTCTACCTGCATCTTTAATCTTTTGTGCTTCATATAATCCATTTTCATTTACATCAAGCATCATAACCTTAGCTCCATAAGCTGATAATAACTGAGATGTAGCAAGTCCTATTCCTGATGCTGCTCCAGATATAACAGCTACCTTACCTTCTAGATTTAAACCATCCTTTTTTTCTAACATATTACTCCCCCTATATAATAAAACGTGTGAATTTTCACTCACTTAATAATCTATATTCATATTTTTCATTTCTAATAACTTTTTTCTGAATTTTCTAAAGATTATTTCATTTTTAAACTATATATTTCACAATAAAAAAAGTGACCTATTAATAGGTCACTTAACTTAGATATAAAAAAGTGGATAAATCTTAAAAGATTATCCACTTTTATGCATATATATCAGAAAACTCAACTTCAATTTTTTGCACGAAATTTGCCTTTAAATTACAATCATCAATTAGTTCTAATTTATGGCTGTATAAATTACAAGGCATATCTATTATAAACTCACTACCTTGTCCAAGCTCACTTTCAACATCTATATTTCCGCCATGCAACTCAACTAAAGACTTAACTAAAGACAGACCTATCCCACTTCCAACTTTAGTATCTATACTTTCATGCTTAACTTGTTTAAATCTATCAAATACTTTATATAAGTCTTTTTTAGGTATTCCAATCCCTTCATCTTTAACTCTTAATTGAATCTTATCTTTTAAGTCTTTTATAGTTACTTGTATTGCTTTTCCTTTTCTATTAAACTTAAATGCATTTGATAGTAAATTTAATACTATTCTCTCCATTTTATCTAAATCAAACCCGATAACTTTTTCTTCCACATCTGTATCAAATATTATATCCATTTCATTTTGATTTGCAAAATCACTTACAGAATCACAAATACTCTCAACAAAATTAACTATGTCATAATTTTTAGGGTTAAATTCTACATCTTCATAAGTTAACTTAGTTGAGTCAATCAAATTGTCTACTAGTTTCAATAATCTATATCCATTTTGTTTTATTATATTTAAATACTTATCATCTCTATCATTTGTTTTGTTATTTATTATATCGTATCGGTAATTTAACATTTGAACTGAACTAAATATTAAGTTTAATGGTGTTCTTAATTCATGTGCTGTATTGGCTAATGCTTCTGAACGTGCTCTTTCTAATGCTTCTTCATGTTCTTTTCTCTCCGTTATATCCCTTGCTATCCCTATGATTCCAATTACCTCTCCACCATCTGATATTATAGGTGTTTTTATGATTTCTAAATAAATTTTCTTCCCATTTTTCAATATAACGTTTTCATAGTACATTTTAGTAGATCTAGTGTCTACAACCTCTAAGTCATTATCTCTATAACTTTCAAAATTTTGACTAATCACAGGTAAATCTTTATAACTTTTACCTATTATGTCATTTCTATCTAATTCTACTAGCTCCGTTGCATAACTTTTATTACAACCTACTATATTCCCATCTATGTCTTTATAAAATATATAATCTGGTATCGTGTCTATTAGTAATTGTACGGTTCTTAAATGCTGTATCTCTTTATTTTCTACAAGCCATAATACATATTTATCATCTTCTACATATGATATTTCAACTTTAATACCATCCATCTAAATAAGAAATATATGAATCTTCATCTATTATACCTTCTTTTAAATTTTTATCTAAAATAGAAGGTATAATATCATTTATACTTTTTTCTTTGATATTTTCTTCATCTAGACCCACAAGTTTACAAAGTTTATCATTAAAGTCTTCTATTATAAAGTCTGTAAAAATTCCTTCTTCATTTTTTATAGCTTGTCCATATATACATGGCAATGGACACAATTTTAAAATTTCACTACAAAGTTTAAAGTTTAGCATTCCCCCACCCCTAACAAAATTACTCTATATAAATTATAACAAACTTGTTTCTATATTTCATTATTAAATTGTTAATATTGTTTATATTTTGTTAATAAGTCTGTGGATTATTTTAAAAATGACTTTTTTTATAATTGTAATTTAATATTTATTTTAATTTTTGCACATAAAAACATTTTCCCGTAATATTTTTCACTATAATTGTAAGAAATTAACTACTAATCCTTTATTTTTTTCTCAATTTGAATTAAAATTATTAATAATAGTAATTATATAATAATAATAATACAAATTTAATAGATAAGAGGTACGAATATGTCAAATGAAAATAAGTCATCAAACTTTATAAGAAACATAATAGTTAATGATTTAGAATCTAAAAAACATGATACTATCATAACTCGTTTCCCACCTGAGCCAAATGGATATTTACATATTGGTCATGCTAAATCTATATGTTTAAACTTTGGTTTAGCTAAGGAGTTTAATGGAAATGTAAATTTAAGATTCGATGATACAAATCCAGTAAAAGAAGATGTAGAGTATGTAAACTCTATAAAAGAAGATGTTCAGTGGTTAGGCTTTGATTGGACTAACTTATACTTTGCTTCAAATTATTTTGAACAAATGTATGAAAGAGCTGTTCTTCTTATAAAAAAAGGTAAAGCTTATGTATGCGACTTAAACGCAGAGCAAATGAGAGAGTATAGAGGTTCTTTAACAGAACCAGGAAAAGAAAGTCCTTATAGAAATAGATCTATAGAGGAAAATCTTGAATTATTTGAAAAAATGAAAAATGGAGAATTTGGAGATGGAGAAAAAGTTTTAAGAGCTAAAATAGATATGTCTTCTCCTAACATCAATTTAAGAGACCCTGCTATATACAGAATATCTCATTCTCATCACCACAATACTGGTGATAAATGGTGTATATATCCAATGTATGCTTTCGCTCATCCATTAGAAGATGCTATAGAGGGTATAACTCATTCTCTATGTTCATTAGAATTTGAAGATCAAAGACCACTTTATGATTGGGTTGTAGCTGAATGTGAAATGCCAGAAATTCCTCGTCAAATAGAATTTGCTAGACTTAATCTTACAAATACTGTTATGAGTAAAAGAAAACTTAAGCAACTTGTTGATGAAGGAGTAACTGATGGTTGGGATGATCCTCGTATGCCTACTATAGCTGGTCTTAGAAGAAGAGGTTACACTCCAGAAGCTATTAGAAACTTCTGTAATGAAATAGGTGTGGCTAAAGCAGATTCTACAGTAGATAGCCAAATGTTAGACTACTTTGTAAGAGAAGACTTACAACCTAAAGCGCCTCTTGCTATGGGTGTTTTAAAGCCTTTAAAACTAGTTATAACTAACTATCCAGAAGGTCAAGTTGAAATGCTTGAAATAGAAAATAATGCTAAAGATGAAACTAAAGGTAAAAGATTAGTTCCATTCTCTAGAGAAATATATATAGAACAAGATGACTTTATGATTGAACCAGTTAAAAAGTACTTTAGATTATTCCCTGGCAATGAAGTTAGATTAAAGGGAGCTTACTTTGTTAAATGTAACGACTTCATAACTGACGAAAATGGAAATGTAACTGAAATTCATTGTACATATGATCCTGAAACTAAGAGTGGTTCTGGATTTACTGGTCGTAAAGTTAAAGCTACTATACACTGGGTAGATGCAAACAGTGCTGTTCCTTGTGAGTTTAGATTATTTGAGCCATTAATCTTAGATGATGCTCCTGAAAATGAAGGTAAGCACTTCTTAGAGCAAATAAACCCTAATTCTCTTGAGGTAGTTCAAGGTTTTGCTGAAAAAACTGCTATAGAAAATGCTAAGCCTCAAGATAAGTTCCAATTTGTAAGACATGGATTCTTCAATGTAGATTCTAAATATACTACTGATGAAAAGCTAGTATTTAATAGAGTAGTTCCATTAAAGAGTTCATTTAAACCTAATAAATAATATAACTAAAAAGCTGAGTGAAATACTTTTTATTAAGTATTTCACTCAGCTCTTTTTAAATAATATGTGTATAGTAATTTATATTTCTATAGTTGTTTCATCTATAAATTTAATATTTCCATCTAGATCCATTATATCATTTACTAGTTTTTTTAATGCTAGATCTTTCTTTTTAGCTTCTATCATCACATCTAAATCTCTGTCTACTTCATCTTTAGCTAGGTATATAAAATCTAAAAAATCTTTTGCATTTATGAAATCTGCATGTTTTCTATCTTTTTCAAATTCTCTCGGACTTGAAAAATGTATTTTAGGTGGTAAAATTTCGTTATTCCAAGTATTAAAAATATCTTTTAATATATACTTAATTTCCTCTCCGTTATTTTTACAAATATGATGGTGGATATCAAGAACCATAGGTAATTTTGTTTCTTTACATATATTTAAAACATCTTGTGCTGTAAATATTTTATCGTCATTTTCTAATATTAATCTACTTACAACTTCATTTGGAAAATATTTTAGGTTATTTATAAACCTTTCTATGCTTTCTTCTTTTCCGCCTTGAGAACTCCCTATATGTATAACCATTTTTCCTTCTTTATAATTTATATCTTCAAATATCTGACTTTGAAATTTTAGACTTTTTATAGTATTTTCCACAACATTTTCTTTTATGCTATTGATTACATTAAACTGATCTGGATGAGAATCTATTCTCAGATTATTTTTTTTGATTATATTCCCTATATATTCAAAATCTTTTTTAAAATATTTCCTATACTCAAATGTTACATCTGGATGAGTTCCAAGTGGTATCAAATTTGAAGTTATCCTATAAAAATGTATTTGATTTTCTATATTATAATTTAATATTTTTTCTAAGTCATATATATTTGATCTAGTTACTTCCTTTAGCTTATTTAGCTTGTCTGCCTCTGTATTGATCTTAGAGTATCTAGAGTATGTTACAGTGCTTGAAGAGGTCACTTTGGGCAAATTTAAAGCTATAGCTACATATCCAAGTCTAACTTTCATATAATTGCTCCTTTAATCTGTATAATATAAAATTAGTTTTTTCTTTATATTATATAATATTCTACAAATTAATAAAAATATTAAATAAAAAAGTGAACTCTAATATTAGAGTTCACTTTTTATTATAATAAGTATTTATTTACTATAGTGTTTAATTCGTCTTCATTTGTTTCTATAAATTCATAAAATTCTAAGTTAGATTTAGCTATAGCTTCTGATATATCGAATAATAAGTTTGGAACTTCTCTTCTTAATACATCTCCGTATATTTTTCCTAATCTAGTTTCCTCAAAAGTAGCACATCCACCTATATGAAGTTCATAAGCATCTTTTGTCTTATCTCCAACTCTTTTCTTTTTACCAGCAAAACCAATAGGTGCAACTTGGTGAGTTGAACAAGAGTTAGGACATCCTGATATATGGATTCTTGGTAAAGTGTCACTATTATAATTTTTTTCTTCTAAAGTTTTGATTATTTCCTCTAAAGTTTCTTGACTTTCAGCTATACCCATTTGGCAAATAGGAACACCTATACAAGCTGTACTTTGTTGTATTTTATATTTACCTGTTATATCCTTAGTTAAATCTAAAACTTTTTTAGCTTCTTCTCCATTTAGATTTCTTATATAAAGACCTTCACTCATAGCTAATCTGATTTCAATATCATCCATATCATTTACAGTCTCTATTATTTTGTCTAAGTCAGAAACTTTTAATTGCCCATTTACAGGGTGTACATAAACAGCGTATAATCCCTCTTGTCTTTGAGAAACTAAACGATCATCTTTGACATCTATAGAAATTCCTTTTTTATCATATACTTTTTGAGTTACATTTAAATCTAAATTACATTTTTCTTTTGCTTCTTTTAAATGTTTTTTATAGCATTCTAATAAAGCATCTTTACCCATTTCCATAAGCATGTATCTTGTACGAGCTTTGTTTTTATTTTCATAATTACCTTTTTCTATAAATAAATTAGTCATAGCCTCTACATGATATAATACATCCTTTGGATCTACTAACTCATCGTATTCACAACCTTTGATAGGATTTTTACCCATTCCTCCAGCTATGTATACTTTGAAGTATTCTTTTCCATCTTTTTTAACTGCCATAAATCCTAAATCATTTATTGTAGCTTTTGATTCATCTTTAGGTGAACTTGAAAAAGATACTTTTAATTTTCTAGGTAGTTTATAAGTAGTTATTTTACTCATAAAGTGCTCATTAACTTTTGTTGCATAAGGTGTTACATCAAAGATATCTTCTGGATCTACTCCTGATAAAGGTGATATAGCAACGTTTCTTGGGAAGTTACCTCCACCACCTCTTGTATACATATCTTTATGTATACCTTCTTCCATGATATCACAAACTTCGTCTATTGTTAGTCCATGAAGTTGTATTGCTTGACGAGTTGTAAGGTGTAATTGTTCTAAATTATATTTATGAGCAAAATATTGCACTAATTTTAATTGTTCAAGATTTAATATACCTGAAGCCACTCTAAGTCTTATCATAAAGTGTTCTCCATCACGGTGCGCATAAACACCCATTCCACCAGATGCATGTTTAAAGTCCATTTTTGACATTTCTTTATTTAAGAATTTGTGTCCCTTTGCTCTAAATTCTGGTATTTCATCTAATAATACTTGTTTATAACTTTCCATATTTGACTCCTTTATAACGACTTTTTATCGCCTTTTATTTAACATATTTATTTTACGACATTTTTCCTTAAATTAGAAATTGATTCTTCCTATTATAATCATTAATATTTTCAATGGTTTATAAATTTATGCAATAATTAAGAAAATAAAATTTTCTGTAAATTTAAAAAAGAGACATCATATAAGATGTCTCTTTTAAATTTATTTTTTATAAACTCCCCAAAAGATTTTTATTGTCTCATTGGTTGGTGGTTTTGTGAAACTAGATACAATAATAAATGATACTAATGAAATTATAAGAGGTAAAACTATAGTGTGCATACCTAATGGTCTTACCCATATATAGCTAAATAAAATATAACTCCCTATACCTGTTATTATAGATGCTAACGCTCCACTTGCATTTGCCTTTTTCCAATATAGCCCCAGTATAATAGGCCATAAAAATGTAGCTATTATTCCTGCATTTGCATATAAATTTAGCCAGACTATCAAATCTGGAGGATTTATTGCTACTATGTAAATTATTATACCTAATGTAGATGTTACTAATAAACTTATAGTTCCAGTTTTTTTAGCATCTTTTTTTATTTTAGGGTTTATGTAATTAGTATATATATCATTAACTATAGCACCTGATGCTACTAATAATTGTGAATCAACAGTAGACATTATAGATGCTAATGGACCTGCTAGTAAAATCCCCGCAATTACTGGCGGAAATAATTGAGTTGTTATAGTAGGAATGACTAAATCTCCAGACTCAATACCCACTACAAGAGTACTTGAAAATGCACCAACTAAATGCATCCCTAATAATAAGATCATAGATACGATTGTCCCATACTTGATTCCATCATGTAAACTCTTTGTATCTTTATAACTCATAGCCCTCTGAGATACTGAAGGAATTCCTACTACTGCAAAACCAACAAGTATCCAAAATGATGTTACCCATGCTATACTCATATTGCCCGGAGTTACTCCAAATGGAGTTATAAGTCCTTCATTTACACTTTGCATATTATTTACTATATTAGATATTCCCCCTCCCGCTATAACAGTCCCTACAAATATAGCTATAGTGGCTACTGTCATTATCACACCTTGAATTGTATCGGAAATAGTTACCGCTCTAAATCCTCCTACTACAGTATGTACTATAACCGTTAATCCAAAAGCCGTAAGTGCAATTTTGTAATCTAATCCAACTGAACCTTGTAAAAGTCTAGCCGCTCCAACCCACTGAGCTGCCATTGCAGCTATAAAAAATACTACTATAGATATAGATGTAAGAATTACCACTGCATCAGATTTATATCTTGCTCTTAAAAAATCAGTGATTGTCACTGCATTTATTTTTCTAGCTATTATCGCAAACTTTTTTCCAAGTACTGCTAATGTAAAGTATCCTGTTGGCATTTGAGCCATAGATAAAAATACCCATCCTAATCCTTGAGTATAAGCTGTTCCTGGACCTCCTATAAAGCTTCCAGCACTCAAATATGTTGTAACTAATGTCATAGCTAGAACAAAACCTCCTAAGTCTCGTCCTCCTGTCATGTATTCATCCATGAATCCTTTTTCGCCATTATGTTTATTTTTAGCTCTGTTTACAAATTTCATAGAATAAAATCCTACTATAAATATAACTATAAAATATATAAGAATAGGCAATAGTACTTGATAATTTATGTGTTTCATTATTTATATTCCTTTCTATACTCTTCTAACTCATCTTCACTTAGTGCATCTAAAGTCATGTTTTTAAAAAATTTATTTATCATAATTACAGTTAAAGCTGAAAATAATAACCCTCCAGCTATACAACTCATAAAAAACCAAGTTGGAAACCCAAATATATATGTATATTCTTTAACTGGCTTAGATCCTAATCCATATCCAAATCCAAACCACCATACTAAGTTTACAATACCTAATGCTAGACCCATTAAAGCTTCTTTATTACATTGTTTATATCTAGGATCTTCTTCAAACTCAAAGTTTTCTTTATTTTTATCCATTTAAAAATAGTCTCCTTGTTATCGTTATTTAATTAATATATCCCAAACAAACCTTTATTATTGTTATATATCGTTTAGTATACAATGTACATAAAAAATATACAGTATAAAATGAAATATGTCTATAAAATATATGATAATAAGTAAATTTATAACAAAAATAATAAAAAAGCTTGCAAACATTAAGTTTGCAAGCTTTTTTATTATTTTTTAGCAAGTAGCTCCTCCAACAATATGAAGTTCTGCTCCTAATATTTCATCTTTTCTCTCTAGTACCTCATTTGATAGAATTTGTGATTCCATATTTTCAACACCAATTCTATCAATCATATTTCCGAAACGTTCACCTGTTTTTCCTTGTTCTCTATATATAAGTATTGCTTTTTCTAAAATAGCCATCATTTCATTTTCAGTATAAACTCCAGTTATTGGAGTACCAGGTCTTGAAGTTTTACCCCATTTCCCACCTAAGTATATCTTTAATCCTTTTTTACCTTCTTCTATTGCATCGAAATGGCATTTACCTATACACAATCCACAGTTATTGCATTTCTCTCTATCTATAAATGCTTTACCATCTACTATAGATATAGCTCCTACCTTACAAGTTTCTTTAGGCATACACTTTTTACATCCTGAACACATATCTTCATCAAACTCTGGTACAAATTGTCCCACTACCCCAAAATCATTTAAACTTGGTTTTACACAATTGTTTGGACAGCCTCCAACTCCAATTTTAAACTTATGTGGCAATTTAACATCATACCATTTTTCATAAAATTCTTTATGAAGAGTTGTACCTATCCCTTGAGTATCACAAAGTCCAAATGTACATACACTTCCTTTACATGGAACTATAGGTCTAACTCTTGAACCAGTTCCTCCAGATACTAAATTATCTTTTTTCAAATATTCCTTCGTAGCTTCTATATTCTCATATTTTATACCAGGTATTTCTAATGTTAGTCTTGAAGTTAATGAAATATCTCCATTTCCATACTTCTTAGCTATTTCAGCTACATTTATTAGTTGTTCTGCTGTTATAGCTCCATTTTCAGTTATAACTCTACATGAAAAATGCTGACCATCATTATTTGATAAAAAACCTTCTCCCTTAACTTTTTTTCTCATTTCCTCTGTTAATTTCATATTAATTTACCCCCACTTCAACATTTAATTCCTTATTTAAAGCTAATCCACCTTCTAATACCTGTACATCTTTATATCCAAAGTGTTTCATTCTGTTGTATGCTAAATAAGCTCTTTTTCCCCTAGCACATACTAAAAGTATTTTATCATCTAATTCAAATTCATCTAGTTTCCCATTAAGCTGAGCTAAATCTATATATGTAACTCCTTCTAATTGAGGTGTTTTGTTTACATCTGCTAGTTTATAGCTTTCTTGATTTTCTAGAAAATCTTCATATCTAATAGTTTTTACATCTCCATCTATTTTATTTAAAAGTACATTAGCCGCATGGCTTATCGGGTTGATAGCTGTAGAAAATGGAGGTGCATATGCTAAATCTAGATTTTGTAAATCATTTACAGTTGCATTAAATGTTATCGCAGTTGAAACTACATCTATATGCTTATCTACATTTCCTTCACCAAAAACTTGTGCCCCTAATACCTTTTTATTATCTTTATCTGATATAAGTTTTATAATTATCGTTTTAGAATCTGGATAATAGTGTGCCTTATCATCTATAGGAACTAAAATACTTTCAACATTGTACCCTAAATTTAATGCCTCTTTTTCCGTTAGTCCCGTTCTTGCTGCATTTAAATTTAGTAATTTTACTATACCCGTTCCTAAGACCCCATTAAATTCTGTTTTTTTGCCAGCTAATGTTTTAGCTAAACATCTACCTTCTTTGTTTGCAGATGATCCCATAGGAGACCATGCAGCTTTTCCACTCAATATATTTTTTACTGTTACGCAATCTCCAACTGCATATATATCCTCATCATTTGTTTGCATGTATTCATTAACTTTTATAGTTTTATTTGTCTCAAGCTCTAATCCACAAGTTTCAGCAATATTGCTATTAGCTCTTATGCCTACAGACATTACAATCATATCCACTTTCATAGCTCTTTTATCTGTTCTTACTTTACTTACCTTTTCATTGCCTTCTATAGAAGTTAATCTTTCTCCTGTTAAAACCATTATTCCATTTTCTATAAGTTCATTTTCAACGTATGAGCTTACCTCAGCATCAAACCCTGGCATTATATGGTCCATTGCTTCAACTAGAGTTGTTTTAACACCCATTTCATGCAGATTTTCAGCTACTTCAAGTCCTATAAATCCGCCTCCTACAACTACTGCTCTTTTTACATTATTTGTTTCTACTACTTCTCGAACAGCAATTGCATCATCCGGTGTTCTCATATAGAAAACCCCTTCTAAGTCTATCCCTTCAATTGGCGGCTTAACAGGATCTGCTCCAGTTGCTATAACCAGCTTATCATAATTTAAATTTATCTCCTTATTATTTTTAAGGTCAACAGCTCTTACAATTTTTTTATCTCTATCTATCTCTAATGCCTCTACACTAGTTTTAACTTCTACTTGAGTTAAATCTGAGAAACTCTTAGGCGTATTTACAATTAAATCTGATTTATCTTCTATAACTCCACCAACATAATATGGAAGTCCACAACCTGCATAAGATATATTTTCACCTTTTGTAATTAATGTTACATTAAAATCTCTATTTTCTCTCTTTAGTTTAGCTGCAGTTTTTGTTCCTGCTGCTACACCCCCAATAACTAACACATTCATGTATACCCCTCCAAGTTTATATTAATTATTATTTTAACAAGTTAATCTTACTTAAAGTGTATCAACCAAGTATTATAATGTAAAATTATAAAAAATTATTGATTTATAAATTTAACTTATAGTACACTTTTCTTATAAATTGTGTATTGGGGGATACCATGATAGATTTCAGATTAAAAACATTTATAGATTTATGCGAGACCAAAAGTTATACAAAAACTGCAAAAAGACTTTGTATTACTCAACCTGCTGTCAGCCAGCATATAAAGTATATAGAGTCACAGTACAATATTAAGTTATTTAACTATATCGGTAAAACCTTAATTTTAACTAAGGTTGGACAAGAATTCTTAGATTCTATTTTAAAACTAAGAACTATGTCTTTGTCGATTGAGAACAACTTAAAAAAATCTAATTATTCAGCTAAACCAGTATCATTTGGCGCAACTAGAAGTATTGGTGAATTTGTAATGCCCAATATTATAAAAAATTATTTGTCTCAAAATTCTTATTCAAATTTATCAATGATTGTAGATAATACAAAAAATCTTTTAGATATGTTAAAAAAAGGAGTTATAGAGTTTTGTTTTATAGAAGGTCACTTCAATAAAGCTGACTATGAAACATATTTAATGAGTTACGAAGATTTTGTTTTTGTAGCCTCTCCTAAAAATCCTATTTGTGATAAATCTAACCTTCATGTAGAAGATTTATTTTCGGAAAATCTCATAATAAGGGAACAAGGCTCCGGCAGTAGAGATATTTTTGAAATGTGGCTTTATGAAAGAAATTATACAACTAAAAATTTTTCAAAATTACTGCAAATCGGAAATATTAACATAATAAAAGAATTAGTTAAAGATAACTTTGGAATATCTATAATTTATAAAATTGCTGTACTTGAAGAAATAAAAAATAAAGAATTAGTTGTTTTAGATGTAAATTCAATGAATTTATCTCATGAATTTAATTTTATTTTTTTAAAAAATTCTATATATGCTGAGGAATACATAGAATTTTACAATAAGATTAATTAATATAAAGGATTTGTTTACAAAAGGAGTAAAACCTATGATTTTAGGCGGGGTAACATGGCTATCAGTTGTGATAATTGCTATGGCTTATGTACTTATAATATTTTAAATAATTTTAAAAGGTCTATATTTAAAATTAATATAGACCTTTTTTTTACTTTCTAAAGTTAACTTTTTTTACATTATCTTTGTTACTTTTATTTATATTTTTAGATAAAGTTCCCTCTTTTAATCCAAGTAATTCTTCTACATCTTTTGGGTATATGCTAAGACCATAATTTATTAGGTTATTCATAAACAGACCTTCATTCATAATCTTACCTTCTATTAACATATCAAATGATTTTTTTAAAAGAATTGGATGCGAAGATTTTATATTACTATCTAATGGCTCTTTCTTGCTCCATCCATTTTTATCCATTTCGTTCATTAAGTACATATATTTTTTATAACTTATCTTTCCTAATTGGTAACCTCTAAGAATCATAGCCCATATAGGAACTATCCATTTGCTTTTTAATTCTATAAAATCTTCTAACTCTTGAGTTCCTTCTAGATCATTTAAAAATGAGTCCTTAGGCATTAAAAATGCACAAGCAAACTCATCTTTCGAGAATTTCTTAGATTGTATATTTGCTTCATTAGCTACTATATAAGCTAGTTCATATGCTAAGTCATAATTTCTTATAGAAGCTGACTTTTTATCATTTCCTAGTGCTATAAAATATCTGCTGTCTTTATCTATACTTTGTTTTTGGCTAAATGCAAGAGCACCTTTTTTATCTATGTTAGTGGCAGATATAAAAATTCCATTTATCTCAAGCAAGTTAACCATATTACATATAGGTCCATTGTCCAAATTGAAATATTCTCTTGTTTTTTCAGCTAGTACTTCTATGTCATCGTTTCTATTTAAATTATTTGGTAAATTCATTTCTGGGAACTTTATATATCCTTGTATGAAATTAAGAACCCTGTGAGTCATAACTAGTTTTTCTTTTAATGCTATATCTTCTACTCTAGGTAAAGTTGACTCAGTTCTAATATGTGTATTTTCAACTACTACGTTAACTTTATCTTTTTCACTAAAGTACTCCTTTGGAAAACTTAAAGCATTAGCTAATTTCATTTCATTTTCTAGTGTTGGCTTATACTTGTCAGCTTCAAAAGCTAAAATATCCTTTTTATTGATTTTAGTTTCGCTAGCCACCATATCTACTGTTTTAGCTCTATACGTCCTAGCATTTTTTAATTTTTTTCCATTAAATATATTTTTACTCATGTCATTTTTACCTTTCTTATAATTATGTCAATAAATCTAAAATTTCATCATTTGATAAATTTTTAAAAGTGTTTGAATCAGATAATTCATTTCCTATTATATCATCTATCATTTTAAGTTTATCATCTTGAAGTTTTATAATTTTTTCTTCTATAGTTCCTTTAGCTATCAATTTTATAACTTCAACAACCTGTTTTTGCCCTAACCTGTGAGCTCTATCACTAGCTTGATTTTCAACAGATACATTCCACCATGGATCAAAGTGAATTACTTTATTTGCAGAAGTTAGGTTTAATCCAGTTCCTCCTGCTTTTAGTGAAATTAAAAATACTTTTTTATTATTATTTTCATTAAAGTCATTCACAAGTTCAATTCTATATTTAGCTTTAGTTTGTCCATCTAAATAATTATATTCTATATTTTCTTTATCTAATATATATGCTAAATTTTTAAGCACACTTGTAAATTGAGAGAATACCAAAATTTTATCATCATTTGATATACTATCTTTTACTATTTCTACACATGCGTTTATTTTTGAACTTTTTCCTTTATAATCACTAACTATCAAACTTGGGTCCAAACATAGTTGCCTTAACTTCGTCAAATATGCTAAAACAGTTATTTTATCATTACTTTCATATTTATCTTGTAACTTTCTTTGAATTTCATCAACATATGTTTTGTATATTTTACGTTGTTCTTTTCCTAATTCGACTAAAAATTTTGTTTCTATTTTGTCTGGCAATTCTGTAATTACTTGTTTTTTAGTTCTTCTTAAAATAAAAGGTTTTATAAGTTTCTTTAATCTAATTAAATTACTTTCATCTTTTATAAAAATAGAACTAAATTTATTTAAATTGTATAAATAACCAGGCATTATAAAATCAAATATAGACCACAGTTCTGCTAAGTTATTTTCAACAGGTGTTCCTGTAAGGGCAAACTTACATTTAGCTTTTATATTTTTAACAGCATCAGTTGTTATAGATGTTGGATTTTTAATATTTTGTGCTTCATCTATAATCAAGCAGTCAAAATTAATATCTTCATACTTATCATTATCATTTCTTAAAGAACCGTATGTAGTTAATAAAACATCAAAACTTTCAATATTATTTATTGTACTTTCTCTTTCTTTTTTATTTCCATGAACTATGCCTATTCTTAAGCTTGGAGCAAATTTTTCAAACTCACTTTTCCAGTTATGTATAAGAGATGTTGGAGTAATAACCATGCTTTTAGCTTCTTTTTGAGATAATAAAAAAGTTATTGTTTGTATTGTTTTTCCAAGCCCCATTTCATCAGCTAAAACACCTCCAAATCCGCAAGATTCTAAGCTTTTAAACCACTTAAAACCTTCAACTTGATAATCTCTTAAATCAGCATTTAAACTTCTCGGCACTTCATAATTTGCATCTTTTATATTATTGAATTTATCTACTGTATTTTTTGTATTTTCAATACCTTCTATATATGGGATTTTCTTTTCTATTAAAAGATTATTTATATACATTGCCTTACTTTTATGCACATTCATTTCTTTAATGCTATTTGTAAATCCTAAACTTTCCATAAGCTTAAATAACTCTCTTGTCTGATCATCTTCTAGATTTATAAAATTTCCATTTTTAAGTTTATAAAATCGTTTATTTGCCTTAAAAGATTTTAAAATTTCCTTATATTCTCTTTCATCTACATCTTCTATTTTAAACTTAAATTCAAGATAGTGGTTTATCTCCTCTCCTAAACCTACTTTTATATTGGAGGAGTTATAGACCTTCTTTTCCTTAAATTTATCTGAATAGTATACTTGTCCAATATTTTTTAGCCTATTAATTTCTGTAGTTAAAAAATCATATAGATGATAGTCTGTACCTCTAAACACATATTTATCTTTTTCTCTTTCAAAATAATTTGTGTACAGCCTATATACAGCTTCTTCTTCTTTCTCAATATCTCTTATAACAAATTTGCCCTCTTTTTCATCTTCATAGTGAATTTTTACATCACAGATAACTCTTGAATCGTCTAAGTCGAAGTAATAATTCACGGTTAAGTCTTTAGTTATATTGTTTATAATGCTTTCATCCATATTCAAATTATTAGATATTTCTTTTAACTTAGGGATTAAATTAGTTAAACATTCACTAATTTCATCGTCCTCAAACTCTATGGATTTATGCTCATTTAATAATTCATATAATTTTTTATAGTATATTCCATTAGTCCCTGAAATTAAATATATATTGCCTTCATAAAAGACTACATCTCCTTTTTTTGATAAAGGAACAGGTAAATTATCATTATTAAATATAACTATTTTATCTCCTACCTTTTTAATTTCTACATCAATTGGAACATATCCATTTATTATCTGAGGATTATATGTTTTTCTATTATAGTTAAACGTAAATTCTTTATATTTAAGCTTTTCCATTAACCTTTTTAGTAAACTAGAATTTAATATCATGTATCTATTTTTTCTTGAGTTTATATTATCTACTAGACTTAGTCCATAGTCTTCTATAAACTGCGCTAACTCTTCATCATCTTCAAAGTAACTACTCTTTGGATCATATATAAAATCTTTTCCATACATTATTGAATTTCCATCTACTCTTGAAGTTGCAAATTGTTTAAAGTCTTTTAGAGTGTACAATTTGTCATTACCTATCTTAAATTCAACCTCTAAAGTTTGATTTAAATAACTAGTTATATCTACTTCTAAATTTACTTTCTCTTTTGGAATTACTTTAAAATAATTCAGTAAATCTTTATTTATAAATCTTGTATTTACTTTCGGTCTAGTTTGTTCTTTTATATCCATAGTCTTTAATTTTAAATTGTTTACTATATTAGATTTCAAATTGTCAATTTCCTTTAATGTTATACATGCTATATGCTTACATATAAAGTGATTGTTAAGAGTTGTATTTTGATTAAAATCCTCACATGTGCATCCGCTGCTTATAATTTTCTTATCATTTAAGTCTATTATTAAAAAACTATTATAAATTTCTCTTTGATATTTTGATGCTACTGTACCATATAAACTTATTTTATCTTCCTCTTTCGAAAAAAAGCTTTCTTCTATATATCCTTGTTTATAATAGTCTCTAGATCTATCTAGTCTATATCTGTCTATATTTTGTAGTAAAACTTCATTTACTATTTTAAAATCCATTTACTCACCTAATTTCTTTTAAGTCATAACCTTTATTATATATTTTTTAGTAAAAATAATAAAGACTGTAGTTTATTTTTTTAACTACAGTCTTCATATTAATTGTTTTTATATTCAAAACATCCTATTATGATATTTTTAATAATACCGCCTATAATAAATATAATCCACGAAATTTCCCAGTTATTATAAGTAAAACTTACTATAAGGTAAATTAATAAAATTAATGAATTTAATATTGATTTTATTCTTCTTTCTAAAATTCTATCTTTATCACTTAACTTTTTCCAATTTATAAATTCAGCATATAATTCATCATCTATCATTGAAGTTGTAGGCTTATTATATCCATTATATATCAAAATTAAAGTTGCTATAGCTACCATTGCAAGAAGTAGGATTACCCCTATCCTGTCTTGTGGAAATCCTCTATCTCCTAAAAGTATTACTGGGGTTGGACATAGTATATATAACATTATTCCGATTGAATATCGTTTTGAGTATTTTTTTCTATATTCTTCACTTTCTTTTAAATCCTTTTCATTTTCTTTAATAATGTTATTTATATTAACTTCATTTTCTATAGATTTTAAGTAAGCTTCTTCTTCATTTAATCCTGAGCGTATTAAATCATTGTATTTTGAACTTATACTTAATATTAATTCTGATTTAATCTCATAAGTTTTTCTTGTTTTTGGCACTTCTTCAAATAAATTATCTACATATTGTTTTATTTTTGAGTCCACCCATAATCCGCCCTAGATTAGCTTTTACTCATATAAACTTTTTTAATATATCTCCTATAAATTATATATTTATAACATTTTATGTATTTGAAATTATATGTTTACTAATTTTTTTAATAGTCTTAAATTAGGCAAAAAAATACACACTTGATTTTTAAGTGTGTATTTTTTTACTATATTAATTTAATTCATTATTTTGCATTTGTTTTTTTGCATAAGCATTTTTATCAGCCATTCCCTTAGCACCCACACTTGATGAGAACTGAGAGTTTGGTTCAACACTATCTTGCATATTCATTTCAGCTACACTTTGTAAATTAGGTTGAGCATTATTTTGCATGTTTGGCTGAGCATTATTTTGCATGTTTAGATTTCCACTATTTTTCATGTTCATCTCAGATACGCTTTGCATATTAGGTTGAGCATTATTTTGCATAGAATTTAATGATTGATTTTTCATAGAATTTTTCATTTTAAATAGTCCCTTTCTTGTTGCTTATTTTGTTCCTTATTATGATATACTATTTTATTTTTTTAATTCGACAAAATTCAACTTTACATTAATTACTTATTTGTTTAGTTAATGCTCCCTGTCTTTTTGAAGCTACCTTTTTATCAACAGTTTGGCTTTCCTCTAATTGAGATTCAAACTCTGAATTTCGTTGTGAATGATTTACCATAGATTGAAAATTTTGAGCTTCATTTTTATATTCATCATATTTTTTAGACTTTTTCATGTAATCACCCTTTCTTAATTTATTTAAGATTAGGTTATGATTTTTTAAAATTTTTAAACGATATAAAATTTACCTTATTAGTCTAAATTAAGTTTTTTACTTAAAGTATAGTTAAGACTAATAAATAAAATAATAACTATAAATATGTTTTCTAAAATTCCTATTGTAGTCACTTTTGTAAAAGCTTGAATGAACTCTAGGTTTGAAATATTTATTGATGGTGTAAAATTATTAACAAAATCATAAATAATATTTATAGTTTTTGCTATTACAAAGAAGGATATTATACTAACTACAGTCTTATGTTTGCTAAAAATAGGCAATTGAGCTATTGATATTGAATTATATATAGCAAATATAACTACAGAAATTGCACTTAAAGTTAATCCTATTACACTAACAATTATTATAATATCTTGATTATTTTTAACTAATTGTTTGCCTGAAATCATTATACTATTTATAGAAAATATTGTTCCATCTCCAAATAATCCTCCGATATCAGTAAATAGTGCATTTGAGTATATAATTATTGCCATTGAACTAACTATTATAGTTAATAAAACCCATATTAAGGCAGATATATATTTTGATAATATAAGACTGCTACTTTTTACAGGAAGTGTAAACATTAAATATCCTTCATCTCCTAGTAAGTTCTTTTTAAATCGTTTAACTATAATTACTATAGTTAGGGTTGTTATTGCTATAAATAGCCCACCTATAACCATATTTATTATCCCTTGTGCCTCTATAAAAACATCTTTTCTTATAAATATAGAGTTTAAAGTTGTTATTGCTAATATTGCAATGTACATAGGTACAAAAAATTTAGCAGTTGATTTTAATTCATATTTTAATAACTTTCCTAACATTTAAATTCCTCCCTAAATAAAGTATCTATAGACATTCCTTTTTCTTCTCTAATTTCATCTACATTCCCTTTTAATAAAATCTTTCCTTTAGAAATTATAATAACTTCATCACAAATATTTTCAATCTCATTTATAAGGTGTGTTGCAATTAAAAGAGTTGAATCTTCATTAAAATTTTTAAGTATAGTTTTTATTATATAAGCTCTGGATGCTGGATCAACTCCTCCTATTGGTTCGTCAAGTATATATAATTTTGCATTCCTTGACATTACTAATATTAATCCTACTTTTTCCTTAGTCCCTTTAGACATAGATTTTAATTTTTCATTTTCTTCTAAATTTAAATTTTTTATCATTTCTTTTGCCTTATTTATATCAAAGTCTTTATAAAAATCACTAAATAATTTTAAAAGTTCTTTTACAGTCATATCTTCATTTAAATAGTTTCTATCCGGTAAATAAGATACAATTTCTTTAGTTTTTACAGATGGCTTCGATCCATTTATTAAAATATTTCCTTGATCACATTGTGTTAACCCATTTAGTAACTTTATCATTGTAGTTTTACCACTTCCATTTGGTCCCAGTAAACCTACTATTTTTCCTTTATGTATACTTAAATTAAATTCTTCTAATACTTGTTTCTTACCATACTTTTTATATACATCATTAAACTCAGCTATATTTTGACTCATATTAATCCTCCATTATGTTATTTTTTACAATCTCTACAATTTCATTTTTTTCATATCCTAATTGTATTAACTTTTCTTTTAGTGAATTTATTTCTCTATCTGCTATTTCTTTTCTCATAGATTTTATTTTTTCTTCATCATTTGTTACAAATCTACCACTAGTTCTTTGACTATGTAGTAAGCCTTCTCTTTCTAATTCAGCTAGAGCCCTTTGCATAGTATTTGGATTTACTTCTGCTTCTGAAGCCATATCTCTTACAGAACTTAGTTTGGAACCTATTTCAAATTCACCCGATATAATTTTTAATTTTAATATATCAATTAGCTGCAAATATATAGGTTTGTTATTATCAAATTCCCAAGTCAAATTGTATCACTTCCTTATTGTATTAATCGCTTAATACAATAATATAGATTTTTACTTCAACATGCAACCTTTTTTTATAATATTTAATAGTTTTTACTATTTATTCCATGTAAAATTTCGTTAAATATAATACATACTATACTAAAAGAGAGGTGAGAATGTTGCCAACTATAGGCTATAGAAATATAAAAACAGGAATAGCCGTATTCTTAAGCATAGTTATATATTCTCTGTTAGGTAGAACTGATTACTTCTATGTTTGTGTTGCAACTATATTATGTATGGGAAATACTATTGAAAGCTCTATAAATGCTGGCAAACATCGTATAATCGGTACTCTAATAGGCGGGCTATTTAGTGTGTTACTTATATGGTTAGTTAATTTCACTTCAATAAAATATACAAATCCAATTTTGCTTGGTCTTGGAATATCTACTGTTATACATCTATGTAATATGTTCAAAGCTCAAGAAGCTTGTAGTTTAGGTTGTGTAGTATTTTTAAGTATAATGATAAATTACACTAATGAAAATGCTATTTCTTATGTTTTTTTAAGAACTTTCGATACTTTAATGGGTGTATTTATTGCCTTTTTAATAAATACAACTATAAAACCTTATGATACAAAAAATAATGAGGGTTAAACAACCCTCATTACTTTTAATTTATATTATGCTAATTCCTTAACTTGTAAAACTTCTTCTTTTATAGTCTTTGTTACGCCACATTCTTCATTTGTGTATTTAGTTTCAAAGTTTGCAATCTCTTTTACATCATCATGTCCATTTTTCATCGCATAACTATAGTAAGCGCTCTTCATCATTTCTAAGTCATTTAAATGATCACCAAATACCATAGTTTCGTTATAATCTATATCAAACATATCTTGTACTTTTTTAATTGCAATCCCTTTATTTGTTCCAAAACTAGACATATCTAGCCAATATTTACCTGAAGGTGTTAATGTTACACCCTTTATATTAGCATCTTTAAATATTGAATAACTATTAGTTTCAGCATCAGTTAAATCAAACATATTAACTTTAAATATTCCATCTTCTACATCTAATAATGAATCTACTTTTGTAACTGGCACATTCATAGGGAAAAGTATATTTAACTGTTTTAAAGCTTCTTCATCTTCTAAATATAGCCCCTTAGTCCCACATAACATAGGATATGCATTATCTACTTCACGCCCAAGTTCTACCAATTGCTTTATGGTATCCTTTTCCAAGAACTTTGAATATATACATTCATCTTTATAATATATTCCTGTTCCATTTTCACAAATAAATAATATTTCATATTTATAATCATCAAATTGATAAGATATATCTAAATAGTTTCTTCCTGTAGATATAGCAAACATTACATCTTTTTCTTTTAAAGCATTTATAGTGTCTTTAAAATCTTTTGGAATTTCATGATTACTATTTAGTAATGTCCCATCCATATCCGTTGCTATTAATTTAACCATCTAATCCCTCCTATTGTATAATAAACTTTATAAAAATCGCCGTTCACAATTTTTAATTTATATATTACTCTTATATTATACATAAAATCTACAAAAACTAAAAGTCATGTACATAATATTATAAATATTATGTATAATGTTATTTATGTTTTGATTTTAAAATTTAACTAAATTTGAAAGAGGAAGTTTTATGGATGAAAAATTTTATGAAGATTTATTAAACATAAATACTATGGGTGAAAAACTTTGGGACTCTAGTGTTACCCACTACCACCCATATCAAGCTACGTCATATATCGCACTTGATATATTATTTAAAACATACACTATGGATAAAACAGATAATGTAGTTGATTTTGGATGCGGCAAAGGCAGACTTATATTCTATCTTAATAGTTTTTTCAAATGTAATGCTACAGGTATAGAAATGGATGAAACTTATTATCAAGACTGTCTAATTAATAAAGAAAATTACTTAGACAAACATAAGCGACTTTCTAGTCAAATAGATTTTAATTGCATTCTAGGTCAAGATTACCAAATTAAATCTGTAGAGAACAAATTCTATTTTTTCAATCCATTTTCAGTTACTATCTTTAGAAAAATAGTAAATAATATTTTAGATTCTTATGAAAAAACTCCAAGAGTAATAGATTTAATACTATATTATCCTTCAGAAGATTATATATATTTTCTAGAAAATAACACTGGATTTTTACTTTATGAAGAGGTCAAACTTCATGGATTGTATGAAAAAGATTGTTGTGAAAGATTTTTAATTTATAGGATGTATGCGTAAAAATAGCTGAAATTTATTCAGCTATTTTTTGTTTATTTATTTAATTAACTCCCAAGTATCATCACTTCCTGGAGTTGTGTTTGTCCACCATTTAGCTTTATATGTGTGCCCATTATATCTTACAAGCTCTCCTCCTTGGCAAACTAATCCTTCATAATAATCTATACTTCCATCTTCATTTGGAGTCACTATTTTTTTCCATGCTTGAGATTTATCTGGGTCCTCACCTTTTACCCACCATTTAGCTACATATTTTTCTCCTTTAAATATAACTGAATCTCCCTCTAGATATATTTTATTTGAATCATATGTATCTTGTGATGGATCTGGCTTTTCTTTAACTGTTATTGTTCTTGCTTTATTAGTTGTTAAGCCTTCGCTATCTGCTACAGAATAACTTATTTTGTAATCTCCAACTTTAGTTGTATCAACTTTTCCTTCTACTTTTATCTTAGATGTTAAATCTCCATCTTCTCTATCTGAAGCACTTACCCCTTCTAATTCGTCAAACTTATCTCCTACATATATAGTTTTATTATCTATTCCATGTAGTGTAGGTGCTTGATTCTTTTGAGGATCTCCTGGTTCTGCACCCTCTCCAAAAGTTTTGTATATATCTGTAAACTGATATTGACTTGTTACTCCTTTATTAGTTTCTAACATAGCATCCCTATTCATTGACCAGAAAGATGTCATTCCTAATCCTTTTTCTATAGAATGATCTACAACTAATTTAGCCCAATCAGTTCCAAATATAGGGTGAGCTTCTCCTTCAAATCCAATAGACGAAGTTGTCCCTACTTTTTTATATGCTTCACTATCTGTTAAAGATATATTTGCGTATTTTTTAAAGTACTGTTGTACTTGGTTTTTAGTATTATCAATAGCTCTTATAGAAGCTGTTCCATAATTTTCACCTGGTAGTAAAGTTCCATTTCCATAGCACATAGTCATTATATTTACAAGTTCTACATCTACGCCTTGAGATAGATATGCCTCTAAAACATCAAGTTGAACTGATGTTAATCCACTTGGTAATACAGGTAATGTTAATACTACATCCACTCCTGTTTCATCTTGAACTTTTTTTATAGCTTTAGCATTTGTTATATTTAAGGCTTTGCTTTGAGCTGCGCCTCCTTCAATATCCAAATCTATTCTTGTTAATCCATAACCATCTACAATTTCTTTATATGTATTGTATAAGACATTTACATCTTGAGTTTGCTCCCAAAATGTAACCCCATTTAATCCACCAAACGCTAAAGTTACATCTCCTCCAATATCTCTTAATTCATTAATAGATTGTTTCATACCTTGATATTGTTTATTATCATTATTATTTTCATTTAAAACTGAGAATCCACCCCATCCCCATTTTACCTTATTATTTTCTATTCCACCTGTTGATTGTATAAAGCCTAAATTGAAAAATTTTACTCCAGTATCTTCAGCTATTTTTTTTAACTTCACAGTACCATTATTTGTAAATTCGGGTTTTGTTATCCATGCAACCATATCAACATAAGGTGCGTTAACTTGAGTTGGCCACTCAATCCCTTGCCCTACTCCAAAATTAACACTCTTATTTGAATAGCTTATATTTGTAGCTTTATTTTCCTGCGCATTCACCTTTATTCCATCATACATTGAAATTCCTGATGCCATAACCATAGATACCATTAATGTGAGTACTATTTTTTTATTTAATTTTTTTAAGTGTTTCATATTTATTCTCCCCTTTAATAATTATTTATTTTATAAATTCCCAAGAAGCATCACTACCTGGAACTGTGTTTGTCCACCATTTAGCCTTATATATGTGATTATTATATTTTACATACTCTCCACCATTACAAATCATACCTTCATGATAGTCTATAGTTCCGTCTTCATTTGGAGTTATTACCTTTTCCCATGCTTGAGATTTGTCTGGTGCTTCTCCTTTTATCCACCATTTAGCTATATATTTTTCTCCTTTAAATATAACTGAGTCTCCTGCTAAGTAAATTTTATTTGGATCATATGTATCTTGTGATGGCTCTTCACCTTTTTTTACTACAGTTATAACTCTCTCTTTTTCTACTTTTGAACCTTTGCTGTCCTCAACTGAATAAACTAACTTATAACTTCCCTCTTTATTCATATCCACAGAACCAGTAACATTTATTTTATTTGTTATATCTCCGTCTTCATTATCCGTAGCTGTTACCCCTGATAATTTATCAAATGAATCTCCTACATGTATAGTCTTATTGTCTACGCCATGTAGCATTGGAGCTTGATTTCCTGGAGGTTTCACTTCTGAATCATCTAAAATTGATTGTCTATACATGTCTATACCATGATCTGACATGCGTTGAACAATATCTATTCCTGATATATTCGCATCTCCCTTTAATTTAAAAGTATATGTTTTTCCAGGTTCTATATTTTTACCTTCCCAAACAGACTGTAAATCTACGATTGTATAGCCATCTTCATAAGTAACATTTCCAGCCATATGATCACCTGATTTTAAAGCTTTATCACTTTTTATATATAATTTAGGAGCTTTTATAGTTTCAGCACCTTTTTCTACTGATGCTAAAACATCCTGCGACTCTTCTAATACTTCATTATTTTTTATAGTTATCTCATATCCATTTTTATCTTCACCCCATTGTTCTTCATATGGGCTTATTGATGTTTTAATATCTAATTTTGAAAAAGTTATTTCATTTTGTGGTAATTTTTCACTTCCGAAAAGTCCTTCTTTGGATGCTTTTGTCAACTCATCTCTCTTACTTGAATCTGTTTTAGCATCTTGAGATGCCATCCATCCTATCATTCCTCCAAGGTTATTTTCATTTACATATTTTGTTTTTTCTGTTATTGATTTTATATTATCGTATGTAAAAAGTTTTCCTGTACTTTCATCATAAAGATACGGTGCTTTTGCTGTATCATCCCAATATTCTTTTAGTCCTGGATACTTTGATTTTAATTTATCTAAACTTCTGTATGACCATACTCCACTCATACGTCCACCATCTCCTGATGCTAATGGAGCTTCATTTACCGCTCCTCTTGATGGTGTCTGATCTGCATCTTTTGTAGTTATTGAAGCCTTGTTAAAAATTCCTGGCAAAGAATTGTTGCTACCCTTTTCAACTTTATCCCAGCCTCTAGTATAATAAGCTGCTCCTATTACAATTTTATCTTTTTCAGCACCTTTATCTACTAGGTAGTCAACAGTTTCATCTATTGATAAGTTATTACCCTTTATAGGGTCATTTTCATTTGGGTAAAGTGCTGTTTGGTGTCCACTATATTCATCCCATGCGCCCCTCATGTCATAAGTCATTATATTTGCAAAATTTACAATGTTAAAAAGATTTTTAACATCTATACCTAAATCGACTTTACTCTTAGGTGCAGGTATTGCTACAGAAAGTTCATACCCTTTATTTAGTTCATTACCTTGCTTATCAAGTTCTGTTCTGAATTCTTGTAGAAGTTTTATGTAATTTTCCTTGTCTGCTTTAGTTGCATTAGGTGTACCTTCATCATTTTTATTATCTACTAAATCAGGTTGTCTAACATCACATGGATATTCCCAGTCAATATCTACAAAATCCATATTTGTATACTCAATAAATTTCAGTACATTTTTTACTAATTTTGCTCTTTTATCTGGATTTGAGGCTACCTCAGAAAAGTCACCTGATTTTGACCATCCTCCAAGAGATACTCCTATTTTTAAATTTGGATTTTTTACTTTTAATTCTTGAAATGCACTCAATACACCAGCATTGGCAGCTCCCCACTGAACACCATCTTGACCTACAGGTGCTCCAACAGCAGCATCTTTATCTGTAAATTTCAAATTACCATTTGAATCAAAATCTAAAAAAGCAAAATTCAAATGAGTTAATTTATCTGCTGGTATATCCTTTGGATAAAAGTTTTCCTGTCCTCCCCAAATTGACCAGTCTCCATAATACATAACATTTCTTTTTTGATTATGGTTAACTGTGCTTTTAGAATGATTTGACGTTTGTTCCTGTGCATTTGCAATTATGCTATCACTTGAATATAATCCTTGTGTTATAATCATAGACATCATTATAGCTACTAGCACTTTACTTCTACGTTCCCTTAATCTTTTTAAATTTTTCATTCTTTCCCTCCAATTGGGCTGCACTAGGTTAATCTTGATATAAAAACTAGACGCTTATAATCTCACACTCTTATGCATCTTATTAACTTTTGTTTTTTCCTTAACAAAAAAAACTACTCCTAAAGAGTAGTTTAATGGTATAGTTAATAAGACATATAATAATGCCGTATAAAAACAAAAAGTATGTATACTCTTTGGCAACTGGCTGGCATAATATGTCTAAACATACCTTAGCCCCTATAGCTTTGCGTCATTAGATTTCCCTAATTTTGCCTATTAAATTTTTTCAAACAGATAATATTCACTATTTAGTGATTATTATCTGTTTAATTCACTGTAATTATAGCAGACATTTTTCTGATACACAACATAATTTTTATTATTTGTTATTCTTATTTTTTCTTCTTTTAAGGATAAATATTGCTAATCCTATAATTAATACTATTCCTAAAATAGATATTATCATTATATTTTGTACATTTGGAATTTTTGCTTTTACATGTATGTTTTCTAGATTTGATAAGTTTAAATTCCAATTATAGTTATATATTCCGTCTTTCTTTGAGTTTGAATTAGCATTTGATTCTACTAGTTCTATCGGTGTATTTAAATTAAAATTCAAATCAAATCCTGATCCAAATAAATTTAGCATTCCCATTTCTTCTTTACTCATATTTTTGCTTATATAGTCTTTTAATTTTATATTTATATCGTATGTGTTAGATAAAAAACTATCTTCTTTTTTTACACTTACTAAATCTCCAAACTTTTCTATTCCCTTACTATTGTTTTGTTTTAAGTCGGCAATATTTCCTAAGTTTTCAGTTATTTTATATCCTGTTTTTCCTGATTCTTCTATTTTCTCAACATTATCATAATTTGATTTTAATTCTTGCTCATTTATGCCATCCATTAAATAGTCACTACTTAGAATTTGTGCTGTAACACTTGCATTTCCTTTTTTATCTATATTAAGGGTTATATCTGAATTTACACATCCAGTTAGCATAAATATAGATACAATCATACATATAGAAATAAATATTTTTTTCATATGACTTCCTCCAAACTTTAATTTATATAACTATATTAACATATTGTGTAAAAAAATATTTATTTCTACATATAAAGTTTCTTATTTTATATAGTTAAATATACTTTATTAAATAAAAATAAAAATATAGCCTACTAAACGTAGACTATATTTTTTTATTATCCTAAGAACATTTTTAAATCATCTTCAACGTTTGTTATTCCACCTATTCCAAAGTTTTCAACTAATACTTTAGCTACATTTGGTGATAAGAACGCTGGTAATGTTGGTCCTAAATGTATATTTTTCACCCCTAGGTATAATAGTGATAATAATACTATTACTGCCTTTTGTTCATACCATGCTATATTAAACGCTATTGGTAATTCATTTATATCTTGTAATTCAAATACTTCTTTAAGTTTTAATGCAATAAGTGCTAGTGAGTATGAGTCATTACATTGTCCTGCATCTAATACTCTAGGTATTCCATTTATATCTCCTAAGTTTAACTTATTATACTTATATTTTGCACATCCTGCAGTTAAAATTACTGTATCTTTTGGTAGTGCCTCTGCAAATTCTGTATAGTAATTTCTTGATTTAGCTCTTCCGTCACATCCTGCCATAACGAAGAATTTCTTTATTGCTCCGCTTTTAACTGCATCTACTACTGCATCTGCTAATGCAAATACTTGGTTATGTGCGAATCCTCCAACTATTTCTCCTCTTTCTATTTCTGTAGGAGGTTGACAGTTTTTAGCTTGTTCTATTATTTCTGAGAAATCTTTATCATCTTCACTATTACCTTTTATATGCTTAACTCCTGCAAATCCCGCAGCTCCTGTAGTGTATATTCTATCTTTATAACTATCTTTTGGTGGTACTATACAGTTTGTAGTCATTAATATTGGTCCGTTAAAACTTTCAAACTCTTCTTTTTGTTTCCACCAAGCATTTCCGTAATTTCCTGCAAAGTGAGAATATTTTTTAAATGCTGGATAGTAGTGTGCTGGAAGCATTTCTGAGTGAGTATATACATCTACTCCAGTTCCTTCTGTTTGTTTTAATAATAATTCTAAATCTTTTAAATCATGTCCTGATATAAGTATTCCTGGGTTATTTCTAACTCCTATATCAACCTTAGTTATTTCTGGGTGTCCATAAGTTCCTGTATTTGCGCTATCAAGTAAAGCCATTCCGTCTACTCCAACTTTACCAGTTTCTAAAGTTAATCCTATTAACTCATCTACACTTAAGCTATCATCTAAAGTTTTAGCTAAAGTTGCTTGCATAAAAGCATTTATTTTTTCATCATCATATCCTAATGCATTAGCATGCTTCATATATGCTGATAATCCTTTTAATCCATATATTATTAATTCTCTTAAACTTCTTATATCTTCATCTTTAGTTGCTAAAACTCCAACTTCAGTTGACTTTTCATCTAATAATTTATTTATATCATCATTTGTTAACTCTTTTCCACTTCCTAATATTGCATCTTTAATTTTACTTAATATACTTACCTTAACATCCATTTCTTCATTCGAGTTTGCATTCCATAATGCAGCTTCTGATAAATTAGACTTATTACTTAATTGCGATAATAAATCTTCTTTTGTTTTTAATGTTTCTTTTACTCTTGCATAAAATACTTCATCATCGAAGTTAGCATTTGTTATAGTAGTAAATAAATTTATAGTTATTAAATGGTTTACATTGTTACTTACTTTTTTACCTTCTTTTCTAAGTCTCGTTGTAACCTCTGATAATCCCTTCGTTGTATATATTAAAAGATCTTGCATTCTAGCTAAATCTGGTGATTTTCCACAGACTCCAAATTTTGTACATCCTGTACACCCAGCTGTTTCTTGACATTGAAAACAAAACATTTTATTTTCCATAATAGTTCCTCCAATTTTATAAATGTTTATTTTATATACACATTATATAGTTTAATTTATTTTGAATCTGTAACATAAGTTACTATTTTTATATTTTTTTGATTATATAATCCTCATAATCAGTTTTTTTATATTCAAAATTATTGTTTATGGTACTCACAAATGATACTATCCATAAATCTCTAAGATTATAAAATATATTAACATCTACATTCTCATTTTCCCATATTTCCTTATGCACACATATTCTTCTTTTCCATATTACAACATCATCTTCTAAAGTAATTACTTCATTTACTCTATCACATGGCATTCCATCTAATATATAGTCATTTATACTATTATATATTTCTTTTGCATTAGTAATATTTTGTGCAGAACTTACTTCCTTACCAGCTTTTACACCTTGGCTTCTATAAATATGTTCTATTTTTTTCAATGATTCTGAATTATTTTCTAAAATTTCAGATGTCCACGCAGCCATTCTTCCTTCTGATGAATGGATTTTCTCTTGTAGCCAACCATGTATATTTCCAGTATCAATAATCTCTTCTAATTTTTTATTTTCTAATTTCTCTCCATACTTTAAATTAATTTGTTTAGTTAGCTTTTCTATATCTAATCCTTCAACCTCTGCTAACTTTATTATTTCACTTTCTAAATCTTCAAACCAAAGTATTTTATTAAATAACCAGTAGTGAATTTTTCCTAAAAATAAGCTCATAATAAAACCTCCTATATTTATCAAATTTTTATTTTTAAATAAGTATTTTAAATACACTTTTAAATTTTCATCTCTTCTTAACTTTCTATATTTAGATTATATATTATTTAATTTTTATTTTCTGTAACGCTGGTTACACTATTTAATATAAATTATATTAAATAAAAGGATTACCAAATAAACTGGTAACCCTCCTACTCTTATGATTCATTTAATTCTTTTAATATTTTTTCTAAATCTAATCCATGTATTTCACATGCTTGTTCTAACTTTTCCATTTGAGCTGAAGGGCATCCTATACATCCCATTCCATAATTCATAAGTATTTGTGCTGCATTAGGTTTAGCTTTTATTATATCTGCTATTATGGTATCTTTAGTTATCATAGTAATCGCTCCTTTTTATAAATTATTTTATGCTTATAACAGAAACAGGACAACCATCTCTAGCATCCTTTGCTGAATCTAATACTTCTTCAGGTATATCTTCTTTTATAGGTACTGATATATTATCGTCATCCATACTAAATACCTCTGGGCAAGTTCCTGCACACGCTTGACATCCTATACAACCATCTCTATCTACAAATGCTTTCATATTTTTATCTCCTTTTTATTTATATTTTTAAATATTATTTTTTAAATTTTTAATATTGTATTGTATATACTATAAACTCTATCTAAATAAATTCATGTAACTATTGGTACATGTAGTTGATCTATTTAGATGGCACTTCTAAACAAGATGCTAAATCTTTATCTGGAGTGCTTATAGTTTGTAAATTAAATGTGTCTACCAAATATTGAAGTACGTTAGGGCTTAAAAATGCTGGTATTGATGGCCCTAAGTATATTCCTTTTATTCCTAGAGACAATAGAGCTAATAAATCTGCTACTGCTTTTTGTTCATACCAAGATAAAATTATAGATAGCGGTAAGCTATTTACATCAGTATCAAAAGCATCAGCCAATGCTAATGCAATTCTTACAGCTGAGTAAGCGTCATTACATTGACCTACATCTAAAAGCCTTGGCAAGCCAGCAACTTCTCCAAAGTCTAATTTATTAAATCTATACTTACCACAAGCTAGAGTAAGTATTATGCAGTCTTTAGGTACTTTTTGAGCAAACTCTGTATAATAATTTCTTCCAGGTCTTGCTCCATCGCATCCTCCAATTAGGAAGAAATGTCTTAATTTACCAGATTTTACAGCATCAATTATAGCTGGAGCATTACTTAAAGTAGCATTATGTCCAAATCCAACTAAAATCTCATGTGGTTCTTGATCTTCTTTAAATCCACCTAATTCTAATGCCTTATTTATAATCTCACTAAAATCTTTTTCTCCATCAGCATTTTTGCCTATGTATTTTACTCCATCCCATCCAACTACACTAGTAGTAAATATTCTATCCTTGTATGAATCTCTAGGCTTCATAAGACAGTTTGTAGTCATCAAAATACAACCTGGTATGTTATCAAACTCTTTTTGCTGATCTTGCCAAGCTCCACCAAAGTTTCCTGCTAAATGAGAGTATTTGTTAAGCTCTGGATAACCATGGCATGGTATCATTTCTCCATGAGTATAAATATTTATTCCTTTTCCTTCAGTTTGTTTTAAAATCATTTCTAAGTCTTTTAAATCATGTCCTGAAACTATAATAAATGGACCTTTTTTAATGTGAACATTTACTTTATGAGGAGAAGGATTTTTATATATAGTTGTGTTTGCCTCATCTAGTTTTTGCATAACTGCAACGCTCATGTCACCAGTTCTTAGAGTCCATGTTATTAAGTCATTAACAGATAATTTATCATCTGTTGTCGCAGCTAATGCTCTAAAATAAAATTCATCAACTTGGTCGTTAAAATAACCTAATTCTCTAGCTTGATGTCCATATGCAGATATTCCTTTTAAACCATATATTATTGTTTGTCTTAAACTTCTTATATCTGGATCTAAATTTTGATCATACATTATTCCTGCACGCTTAGCATCTTTTAACATTTGGTCCCTAGTATCACTTAGGTTATATTCAGCTTGTTCACAGCAATTAGAACAACTTGAAACTCTACTTCTTAGACTTTGCTTTATTTCTTGTGATTGTCTAAGCATTTTTTCATGAACATCTCCATCAAAGTTTACATTAGTAAGAGTGGTAAATAAAGAGTTTTCAACAAAGCTTACAATTTCCTTATCTATCTTTTCACCTTTATCTATTAACTCTTTTGCGTAACAACTTATTCCTTTAATTTGATATATTAACAAGTCTTGAAGAGCTGCAATTTCTGGTGTTTTACTGCAAACTCCTACCTTAGTACATCCCTTACCACCAGCAGTCTGCTCACATTGATAGCAAAACATTGGGTATTCCATAGCCATATTGTTTTCCATAAAAATTCCTCCTTGTGAAATTTTCAATAACATTGTTAGTATTTCACAATTTTTTTAAAATATAGCTATATAATTAATATTTTAATCTTATAATTTATTATATTTATGAAAAAGGATGACTTTACGTATTGTAGAGCCATCCTTTTTTATAAAATTATCCTAAGAACATTTTTAAATCATCTTCAACGTTTGTTATTCCGCCTATTCCAAAGTTTTCAACTAATACTTTAGCTACATTTGGTGATAAGAACGCTGGTAATGTTGGTCCTAAATGTATATTTTTCACCCCTAGGTATAATAGTGATAATAATACTATTACTGCCTTTTGTTCATACCATGCTATATTAAACGCTATTGGTAATTCATTTATATCTTGTAATTCAAATACTTCTTTAAGTTTTAATGCAATAAGTGCTAGTGAGTATGAGTCATTACATTGTCCTGCATCTAATACTCTAGGTATTCCATTTATATCTCCTAAGTTTAACTTATTATACTTATATTTTGCACATCCTGCAGTTAAAATTACTGTATCTTTTGGTAGTGCCTCTGCAAATTCTGTATAGTAATTTCTTGATTTAGCTCTTCCGTCACATCCTGCCATAACGAAGAATTTCTTTATTGCTCCGCTTTTAACTGCATCTACTACTGCATCTGCTAATGCAAATACTTGGTTATGTGCGAATCCTCCAACTATTTCTCCTCTTTCTATTTCTGTAGGAGGTTGACAGCTTTTAGCTTGTTCTATTATTTCTGAGAAGTCTTTATCATCTTCACTCTTACCTTTTATATGCTTAACTCCTGCAAATCCCGCAGCTCCTGTAGTGTATATTCTATCTTTATAACTATCTTTTGGTGGTACTACACAGTTTGTAGTCATTAATATTGGTCCGTTAAAACTTTCAAACTCTTCTTTTTGTTTCCACCAAGCATTTCCGTAATTTCCTGCAAAGTGAGAATATTTTTTAAATGCTGGATAGTAGTGTGCTGGAAGCATTTCTGAGTGAGTATATACATCTACTCCAGTTCCTTCTGTTTGTTTTAATAATAATTCTAAGTCTTTTAAATCATGTCCTGATATAAGTATTCCTGGGTTATTTCTAACTCCTATATCAACCTTAGTTATTTCTGGGTGTCCATAAGTTCCTGTATTTGCGCTATCAAGTAAAGCCATTCCGTCTACTCCAACTTTACCAGTTTCTAAAGTTAATCCTATTAATTCATCTACACTTAAGTTTCCATCCAAAGTCTTAGCTAAAGTTGCTTGCATAAAAGCATTTATTTTTTCATCATCATATCCTAATGCATTAGCATGCTTCATGTATGCTGCTAAACCTTTTAACCCATATATTATTAATTCTCTTAAGCTTCTTATATCTTCATCTTTAGTTGCTAAAACTCCAACCTTAGTTGACTTTTCATCCATTTCTTCATTTGAGTTTGCAGTCCATAATGCAGCTTCTGATAAATTTTCTTTATTATTTAATTTAGATAATAATGCTTCTTTTGTTTCTAAAGTTTCTTTTACTCTTATATAGAATATTTCATCATCAAAATTTGCATTTGTTATAGTAGTAAATAAATTTATAGTTATTAAGTGATCTACTTCACCACTTACTTCTTTTCCTTCTTCTCTAAGTCTTGTTGTAACTTCTGATAATCCTTTAGTTACGTATATTAATAAGTCCTGCATTCTAGCTAAATCTGGTGATTTTCCACAAACTCCAAATTTTGTACATCCTGTACAGCCTGCTGTTTCTTGACATTGAAAACAAAACATTTTATTTTCCATAATTATTCCTCCAATTTTTAAATGTTTATTTTATATACACATTATATTCCTTATTTTTCTTTTTATCTGTAACATATGTTACATTTTTATTAATTTTATAAAATAAAAATTTATTTAATTTAAATTTTATATTTACTCTTGTGTTTAATAGTATTTAATTAATATAATAATACTACTATATTAAATTATTTGAAAAAGGAGTGAATTATGTACTTATCAAAATTTACTGACTATAGCTTTAGAATACTTATTTATTTAGGTAACCATCCAAATGAACTTTTTACAGTAGATGAACTATCCGATATACTTGGTTTATCTACTCATCATATAAAAAAAATTGTATATAAACTAGCAAAAAACAACTATATATTATCCACAAAAGGACGTAATGGTGGAATAAAACTAGTTATGGACCCAAAAGATATAAACTTAGGACAACTGCTAAATATAACAGAAGACAATTTAAATATAGTAGAATGTTTTTCTAAAGAAAACAATACTTGTAATCTTACAAAACGTTGCAAATTAAAACCTATTTTAAACGAAGCTTTAATATCATTTAAAAATAAGTTAAGTGAATACACTTTACAAGATATTCTTTAAAAATTTTTAGGAGGTTATATTTATGTATAAAGTAAAACATTTTAAGGATTTAAATGTAAATGAATTTTATGAAATAGCAAAATCTAGATATGAGGTATTCGGATGCGAACAAAAAATTTTCCAAGAAAATGACTTCGACGATGTTGACAAAAATTGTTATCATATATTTCTTGAAGAAGAAAATGTAGTAATTGCTTATGCTAGAATAATTCCAAAGCCATTTAGTCCATATACAGATACATCTATAGGACGTGTGTTAGTTTTAAAAGACCATAGAGGTAAAAAGATTGCCCAAGAAATGATGAGCCATGCTATAAACTTTATAAAAACAGAACTAAGTGAAAATAATATAACAATTTCTGCTCAAGAATACATTAAAAATCTATATTCTTCTCTTGGATTTAAAGAAATTTCAGATATATATGATGAATGTGGAATTCCTCACATTAAAATGAGACTTTAATCTATATAAAAAGGCTGTATCAAAGGTTTAACTTCTTTGGTACAGCCTTTTATCTAACTATATACTTTAATTGCCATTTTTATATTTCCATAAATTTAAAATTATCTACGTCAAATAACCCCTTATCAGTAATCTTTATATGTGGAATTACTGGAAGTGCTAAAAATGCTAACGTCATAAATGGTTCAATATCTTTACTAACATTTAATTTTTCGTATGCTATAGATAACATTTTTTCTAAATTTTCACTTACATAGTTTATATCTTTGTCACTCATAAGGCCTGCTATAGGTAAACTTAAACTTCCTAAAATTTCATTATTAGAAGATATAGATAAACCGCCTCCAATTTTTTTAATTTCATCAACAGCATTAATAATATCTTCATCATTATCTCCAACAACAATTATATTGTGAGAATCATGTGCTACAGTAGATGCTATTGCGCCATTTTGCAATTTAAAGTTTTCTACAAGCCCTAAGCCTATGCTCTTTTTATTAGTATGTCTTTCAATTACTACAAGTTTTAATATATCCACATTTTGATTAAATTTAAATACTCCATTCTCAACATCTACTTTTCTTATAAGTTTCTCTGTTACTAGATTATGTGGAAGTAGACCTATAACATTAGCTATATTTTTTTCTAAATTTATTTTTAAATCTTCTTTAGTAAGCTTATCTATATTTACAGTATTTGTAACATTTGAATTTTCTACTTCCCTAGCTTCAAATAATGCTTTCTTATCTTTTCCAACTAACTTACCATCTTTATAAACTTCCAATATATTAAACTCTTCTAAATTATCTACAACAACTATATCAGCTCCATAGCCTGGTGCAATAGCTCCTGTATTTTGTAAATTATAGCAGTTTGCAACATTTATAGTAGCCATTTTTATCGCTATAATAGGATCTATGTTGTTTTTAATTGCTAATCTTATATTATTATCTATATGGCCATTTTTAAGAATATCTTGTGGATGTTTATCATCTGTACAGAATAAACATCTTTGGTAGTTATTAATATTAACCCCTTTAATTAAAGCTTCTAAGTTTCTAGCCGCTGATCCCTCTCTAATCATTACGTACATCCCTAGTCGTAATTTTTCAATCATTTCTTCAACAGTTGAGCACTCATGATCTGTACTTATTCCACTTAATATATATCCATTCAATCCTTCTTTACCTATATTAGGTATATGTCCATCTATATATTTTTTATATTTTTTTGCTAATTCTAATTTATCTGTAACTGTCTTATCTTGATTAATAACTCCTGGGTAATTCATCATTTCCCCTAGCCCAAGTATTCTATCATGATTTATATACTTTTCTAAATCTCTAGCTTCTAATCTTGCTCCAGAATTCTCAAAATCAGTTGCTGGAACGCAAGACGGTAACATTGAATAGACACATAATGGTAAATCTTCACTCGATTTCAATATGTATTCTATACCTTCTAGTCCACAAACATTTGCTATCTCATGAGGGTCTGTTATTATAGTTGTTGTCCCCATTGGAACTATAGCTTTTGCAAATTCAGATGGTGAAACCATAGATGATTCTATATGAACATGAGGATCTATAAATCCTGGAGTTATATATTTTCCCTTTAAATCTATATTACTTATCCCATCATAGTTTCCTATACCGACTATTATACCTTTTTCTATTGCAACATCAGCTTTTATTATTTCATTAGAAAATACATTGACTATATTTGCATTTTTTAAAACTAACTCTGATTTTTTATTTTTTATACTGTAATCTATTAGCCCCATTTATGTCCTCCCTATACTTAATACCTTTAATTTATTAAAGTAAAAAGGCTTTAAAGTTTTTATTTTTAAATAAATTATTCTAATAATACACGTTTTATTTTTAATTGTCTATATAAAACTTAAATAATTTGTCAAATTTTCAGAAAAAGTTAAATTTTGTTTAAATTTTCAAAAGTTACCGAAAAATTAAAATTAGTTTTACGGTAACTTTAACTTATTTAGTTTAAACTATTTAAAAAATCTATTATCGTTTGTTCCATATAACTTCCTTTTCTATATAATTTTTTAGTTTTTATTTTTTCTACTTGATCATCTCCAAATTCAATACTCCTAACATTACTTGGAAATTCTATAAATGATCCAAATTTTTCAAAATTACTGTCTAAATATATAAATATAGGTATTTTTACCCTACCATCATCACTGTGTTCTTTTATTATATCTTCATGCCCTTCTCTACTTTGAAGTTTTAATCTTATCTTTGGGTTAAGCTTTGTTATATAATCTATTACAGTTAAGTTTATTTGACAATCAGGACACCATAATTCTGAAAATCCAAGTATGTTAATTTCCTTATCAATTGATTTAATTTTTTCTATAGTTTCCTGTGTTATTTTCATACTATCTCTATAATCTTTAGCTTTTTCTTGATGTGCTAATTCGGACTTGTAAAATTCTTGTTCAAAGCTATACCCTGACTCAAATAACTCTTTTAAACTCATCTGGTTTGCCCCCTAAAATCACTTGTTTTATTTATTAAAATATATGAAATGAAATTATTTTTTTTAGTATTTTTTTAATCAAAATTTTTACTAAATTTTATTTTTTTTAAGATATTACATTATAAATGTCTAAAAAACCACTATATATCCTAACTTACAAATTTGTAATTACAAAATTCTTTCATTTCATTGTAAAATAATATTTATTAAAACTTTTTTAGAAAGGATTTTTATATGTATATTTATATATTAATAATTTTAGCTTCTTTTTCATACGGAATTTTTCTATTTATAAAAGATAGTAGAAATTTTTTTGCAGGTATTTTATTAACTTTCGGTTCTTTAGGCCTTTTATTTCTGTTAATTATGTTTTTATCAAATCTGTCTCCTTTAATTAACGTAATAAGTACACTTGCGATTTTTGGAGGTATCCCATTATGTATAGTTGGAATTGGTTTTTTCCTTATAAAAAATGGATATATAATGAAACATAAAGAAGGTAGACGTTTAGCAAATTTACTATCATTAATTTTAGGTGTAAATATTTTAATTATAGTTTCTTTAAGCTTAATTTTGATATTTAAAGGATCTCAATTAAATAGTGGTGTACATGCAACTATACTTGCTATAATTTTGTTAGCAATATATTTTGGATTTTTATTCTTTAGTTACTTAGTTTATTCATATGCTTATCAAATGCTACCTGTAAATAAAGATTTAGACTATGTAATAGTCTTAGGATCAGGTCTTATCGGAGATAAAGTTCCTCCTTTATTAAAAAGCAGACTTGATAAAGGAATTGAAATTTATAGTCAACAATTATCAAAAGGAAATCACACAAAAATAGTTGTATCAGGTGGTCAAGGTTCTGATGAGATAATACCTGAGGCCGTTGCTATGAAAAAATATCTTGTATCACAAGGTATACCCGAGTTAGATATTTTAGTTGAGGATAAATCTACTACTACTTATGAAAACATGAAGTTTTCAAAAAATATAATGAATAATATATCTAAAAATTACTCATGTATATTTGTATCAAATAATTATCATGTTTTTAGAGCGTCAATTTATGCAAGAAAAGCAGGGTTAAAAGCAAATGGAGTTGGAGCTCCTACTGCATTTTATTTTTTACCTAGTGCATTAATTCGTGAATATATAGCTATTTTAGTACTTTATAAAAAAATTAATTTACTAGCTATTTTATTCATCTTATTATTAGTTTCACACTCTTTCTTCCCAAATTTTATATAAATAAAAAAGATAGATTAGAAATTCCCAATCTATCTTTTTTATTTATTCATCAAGCTTTTTTATAATTAAATACTTTTCTTCATTAATTTTTATACTTTGCTCATATATAAATATACCACTATTCCCAATAACAAGTTTATAGTTAAAAATATTATAGTTCTATATAGTAAATTCTCTGTAAAATCTACAAAACCTTACTGGCTAAAAAAATCTTTTATATTCACTATAGCAATCTGTACAAACCTTTTTGCTTCCTTGAAGACGTATGAATTGTTCTGATGTTTTTTCTCCACATATTTCACAAATTTCTGATACAAAAATCCTTGCCTTTTCTGGAATTTCTATATTACTCTCCATAAATTCAAATAACTCCATAGGATTTGAATTTATTAAATATTTTTTATACTCATCTCGCTCCAAATTATTTGGTTTTAGCTTTAAAACAAATCTTACAGATTTTTTATTTTTTCTATTATAAAAATGATATACACTTTTACCTCTAAGTCTGATTAACAAGTTTCCCTTACCTATTGTGCATCCCAACATTACCTGAATAGCATCTAATCCACAAGCATCATTTTCAGATATACACACTATTTCTTCATCATTTGAAAAATCAATGTCTAAATATTTTTGTGCAGCTTTTGATACTGCGTACCCAATTGCAAGACCTGGACACTCATGTCCATGAAATTCAACTACTTCTTCCCAAGTTTTCATAAAGTTACCTCCCCTAAAACTAAATAAAGTGTAATATAATTAATTTAATTATATTACACTTTATTTATATACTCAATTTATCTAAATAGCGTTTTCCAATTTATTTACAATAAATTTAACCCTATGTCGTATTTTTTGACATAGGGTTAATATATATAATTTAATCTCTTATAATTTCTTTATTTCCATTACATTTTTTTGAGTACACTTTGCTCATATAAAAATAAATTGGAACTACTACTATCATTCCTCCAAGACCCCATACTATTTTCATAGGAGAGTCAATTCCAGCTTTTACTAATAATATTAAACTTACTATAACTGCAAATATTGGAATAAATGCCCCTCCAGGTATCTTAAAGTTTATTTCTTTACCTGCATATTTTTTTCTAAATATTAAAACTGCTAAGCAAGTAGGTATATATTGAATAAATCTAGATACAACACTAATTTGTGATAAAGTTGTAAATGAACCTGACCAAGCTATTATTAAAGTACCTATAACAGATACTATTATAGCTATATATGGAGCTTCATTTTTATTAGTTTTACCCATAGATTTTGGCATTAGCCCTTGGTCAACTAAAGCTTTAGCTGATCTTGGTGTAAATATAGATGATGCAATATTTATACCACCAACAGAAATTATCGTACCAACTGTAATTATATATCCACCTACAGGACCCATAATCTTAGTAGCTGCATCAGCAACTGGGTTTGCTGCTCCTCTTAATCCTTCTCCTAAAACACCTATACTTATAGCTAATACAAGTACGTATACAACAGATACAACAAACATTACCATAACTAATGCTTTTGGTACATTTTTCTTAGGATCTTCCATTTCTTTTGCTGCAACAGCTAAAGATTCGAATCCTGTAAATGCATAAAATAATAATATACTTACAGCAACAAATGCTGATGAAGTCGTTTGCCCTTGAGGTATTATTAAAAACGGCTTAAAGTTTGCACCTTTTATAAAAAATATTCCTACAGCTATAAATAATATTAATGGAACTAATTTTCCTACAGTCATTATATTGTTTAACTTTTTAGATTGCTTCATTCCCATTAAGTTTATAGCACCAAGCCCTATTACTAAAACTCCAATTATTATATTTTTAGTTAATGGATCAGCTGCTTGAGGCCATACTGAAGATAATGTAACTGCAAAGAAGTTTGCCATAGTAGCCCATGCGATCATACTTACTATCCATTTCATAAATCCAACTTCAAATCCGATAAAATCTCCAAATGCTTCTTTAGCATAAAGATAAGGTCCTCCGTCTTCATCAAACCAACTTCCTGCCTCTGCAAAACATAGTGCAATAGACACCGCTAAAATCATACAAAATCCTAAAATTAATATACTTGCTGGACCTATATTTGAGTAAGCCTCACCTGGAAGCCCAAATATACCAGAACCTATAATTGCATTTATACCTAGTAATACAATACTCCAAAACCCTAACTTCATACTTTTTTCCACTTTAATTCCTCCCAATGTATTTATATTATGCTAAAAATTTTTTTTACTTTGATGCTTCTTTTACTAATGCCATAAATATTTTTTGCATTTTGGGGCAATCTTTAGTCATCATTTCTGGATGCCATTGTATTCCTATAACAAATTCTTCTCCTTCTTTTTCTATAGCTTCAACTAAACCATCTTTTGCAGTCGCAGATACGATATATCCTGGAGCTATATTTTTTACTCCTAAGTGGTGGAAACTATTTACTAATACTTCTTTTTCTTCTAATATTTCATATAATCTTGTACCTTCTTTAATTTGAGCTGTATGAGTAGGTACATTTGATAAATGTTCTTGATTATGTTTTATATAAGAACCTTCAATTAAAGATAAATCTTGATATAAATCTCCGCCTTCACATACATTTAATATTTGTTCTCCTCTACAGATACCTAATATTGGCTTTTTCATTTCTAATGCAAACTTTAATAATTTCATATCAAAAGTATCTCTCTTTGGCATTATCCCGCCTAATTTTATATGTGGTTCTTCGTTCCACATTAAAGGGTTTACATCGTGCCCTCCAGATAGAATTAGTGCATCTATATTAGATACTTGCTCCTTTATTAGTTCATCATCATATACCATTGGAACTATATATGGTATAGCTTTACACATAGCTACTGATTGAACATAGTCATTGTTTACATAAGCTCTTTCATATCCTGGAAACATACCGCCCTCATCGATTAATAAACTTCCTGATATACCAACTACTGGATATTTCTTGTTTGTCATTTTATTCACTCCTATAATTTAAATTTAAAAATAAAAAATGCTACTGCCTTTTTATAAAGCAAGTAGCATGCCAAAACTATTTTTATTTTAATTTTAATTTTCAATCAAAGAAACCGTTCTCAATTTCATTAGTGTTTTTAACTGTTTCATTATTTAAACTATTTTTATTAATTAAAATTTTTAACTATTACTAATTTTTCAACTTAATAAATTTTTCAACTTAATAGGTTAATTAGGAATTTTTATCTTCCTATTTCATTGCCTATTAAAGGCTATCTAATATACAAATTCCTTTTTCGCTTAGTTCACTTCCTCTTCTTCCTACTTCAGAGTTTATTAAGTCTAATTCTTTCAATATACTTAAAATACCCCTAACCTCACCCTCTGTTATAATCATCCCTTCATCGTTTAATCTATTAACGATTGTATTTCTTCCCACACATTTATTTAATAAATTTTCTTCTCTTATAAGACTCATAACTTTTTTTGATTTATCTATATTTGTTTTATCTTTTAAAATCTTAATTTCTTCACTATAATCAATTTTCATATTAGTAAGATTATGTGGTAAATCACAAGTTTTAACTTTATCATCCATACACATTATATCAATGTACATAGCTGTGTTTTTTAACTCTCTAATATTTCCCGGCCATGAATATTTATTTAAAATTTCTTTAGCTTCATCACTTATACATCTTTTCGTTTTCATAAAATAATTTAACATCATAGATATATCTTCTTTTCGTTCTCTTAAAGACGGAATATTTATAGGTAGTACATTTATCCTATAATATAAGTCAGCTCTAAATTTTTCCTGTCTTATCATTTCTAATAAATTTTTATTGGTTGCAGCTATAACTCTAACATCAATATCAATTACACTTTCTCCTCCAACTCTCATAACTTGATTTTCTTGGAGAACTCTAAGTAGTTTAGTTTGCAAATATATTGGCATGTCCCCTATTTCATCTAAAAATATAGTTCCGTTATGAGCTTGTTCAAACAAACCTTTTTTCCCACCTTTTAAAGCTCCTGTAAATGCACCTTCTTCATATCCAAACAATTCACTTTCTAATAAATTTTCTGGCATAGCTGCGCAGTTTATAGCTATAAATGGCTGTTTAGACCTTAGTGATTCATTATGTATAGATTGTGCCATTAGCTCTTTTCCAGTTCCACTTTCCCCTGTAATTAAAACTGTATAGTCTGATTTTGAAATCTTTTTACCTAAATCTTTTGATTTTCTCATTTTGATTGATTCAGTTTTTATATCATTAAAATTATATCTAGCAACTTGCCCCTTATCTCTTAGTTTTTTACTTAAGTTCTGTTCTAACTTTTTTATATAAGTTATTTCTTGAATACAGTAATACGATCCTGTAACTTTCCCAAAGCTTTCTATATCATATTTGTTTATATTTAAATATTTATTTTTATACTTTATAACTTCATCTTTTACTTTATCTAAATCAAAAATAAATCTAATATCTTTGCTTTTTATTTCACTTATTTTTTTACCTACTAGTGAATCCTCAACATCTAATATATTTTTTAAGCTTTGATTGCAAATTAGTATCTCTTTTTTATTTGATATGACAGCCATTCCATTACTAGATAAATTTATTATTGAACTCAGCTCTTCATTTTTTATAGTAAGTTCTTTATATTTAGTATTTACTCCAGAATATAAACTAATTACCTCATCTGAGTATTTCATTAGTCTTTCTGTAACATCTTTATCATCTATATTTAATTTAGCTATTATTTGTAAAAATGTAGAACTATCTATGTGTCTATGCCCAAGGTCAATTACTTCATCAATATAACTAGGAACCAAGTTAACTTCTCCTGGAGTAACTGCAACCTTTATATCTTTGTATCCTTTACTTGAATCATAGGGTATGAAATTTAAATGATTTATTCCTACATTGTATAAAGTAGATATGGTTTCAAGTACAGTAGATTCATTGTCATTTACAACCAATACATCAATTCCTTCTGGTAAAGAAAATAACTTATAAACATCTTTTTGCTTTATACTTCTATTTATTTTTATTATTTTTTTAGTATCTTTAACATATTCTTTTATCCTTAAAGCTCTATCGTCTATCATTGCAAGAACTACATCGCCTTTAATTATTTCCTTATTTGATAATTTGTTAAGATAATAGTTTTTAATTTTTACTTTGTCTTTAAAAATCAACTCTATATTTTTATTTAAAAATAATTCTAATTTTGACATCCCATCTGTCACTACAGCTATAGTTTTCATTAAGTAAACTCCTTTTAACTTTTACGTAGTATTGTTATCCTTATTATATTATAAAAACAAATAAAAACCATATTGATTATTTATATCAATATGGTTTTTATTTGTTTTTATATTTTATTATGTCCCACAATAAGTTCTATAAGCACAACTTGAAGGCTTAGGCAATTTTGCATATCCCTCTTGCTCTTTAGAATGTTCATATGGGTTTTTAAGTACAGTTATAAGTTTTTTAAAGAAAGTAAAATCGCCTTTATCAGCAGCTTCTAAAGCTTCTTCTACTCTATGATTTCTTGGTATTACTGCTGGATTTGATTTTTTCATTAGCTTAAAAATTTCATCTTGAGATCTTTCTTGTCTTTTTAATCTTTCTTTCCATAAGTTGTACCAAGATTTAAATTCTTCACTATCAAACATTCCTTTTTTATTAATATTATTAAATGTTAATGCTATAAAAGTGTTAGTAAAATCTTCACTATATTTTTCTATCATACTAAGTAAATCTTCTATCAATGCTTTATCTTGTAATTCTTCATTAAATAATCCCAATTTAAATCTCATATTTTTAATCCAATTTAAATAATAAATTTCTGAGAAATCAGAAATAGCATCTTGTGCAATTTTTATAGCATCATTTTTATCATCACTTATTAATGGCAATAGCGTTTCAGCAAATCTGCATAAATTCCATTCAGCCATATTTGGTTGATTTTCATATGAGTATCTTCCATATCTATCAATAGAACTAAAAACAGTATCTGGCTTATAATTATCCATAAATGCACAAGGTCCATAGTCAATGCTCTCTCCGCTTATAGTCATATTGTCAGTATTCATAACCCCATGGATAAATCCAATGCTTTGCCATTTTGCAACAAGTTTAGCGTGTGCATTTATTACTTCTTTAAGTAAGTTAATGTATTTATCTTTATCATCTTTTATATGTGAGTAATGTCTATTGATTGTATAATCAGCTAACTCTTTAACTGACTTTACACCTCCATAATTTAGAGCATATTCAAATGTTCCAAATCTAATATGACTAGAAGCTACACGCGTTAAAATTGCTCCTTTTTTTATATTTTCACGAATCACAGATTCTCCAGTTTTTATTACTGCTAGACTTCGAGTGGTTGGAACTCCAAGACCATACATAGCTTCACTTATTATATATTCACGAAGCATCGGCCCAAGAACAGCTCTCCCATCTCCGCCCCTAGAGTAAGGTGTTTTACCAGATCCTTTAAGCTGTATATCAAATCTATCTCCTGATGGATTTATTTGCTCTCCTATCAACAATGCTCTCCCATCTCCTAGCATTGTAAAATGCCCAAATTGATGTCCTGCATATGCTTGAGCTATAAAAGCACCCTCGTCTATCTTTTTATTTCCTGAAAGTAATTCTATTCCATCCTTACTTTTAAGTTTATCTGAATTTAATCCTAAAAATTTAGCTAAAGAATCATTTAGAATAACTAAGCTCGGTGAAGGCACTGGATTTAAATTTATTTTACTATAAAAAAAGTCTGGTAAATTCATGTAACTATTGTTTAAATTCCATCCTGTTTCTATATTTTTTTTATTATTTCCCATTTTTTCTCCTTACTATAAATAATTAATTTTATAAATATAAGATACCCTTATTTACAGTTTTAAATTAGATATTTTAAATTTTCTAAATAAACTAAAAATATGTAATTTATGTTTTTATAAATTAAAAGGTTTCAAAAAAACCTTTACATAGTAATTTTTTAAGACTATAATGATTTTGAAGTTGCAAATTTATTATTATTTAAAATTAAATATATTTAACTAGGGGTGCCACTTTTGGCTGAGAGATGGATTATACCATTAACCCTTTGAACCTGAAGTAGTTAGAACTACCGTAGGAAAGTTATTTTCTTCAAGATTATGATTATGACTATATTTTTTAGTCTATTTTATAATATTTCGTAAAGAAGCTTTATCTTATGGTAAAGCTTCTTTTTTATTTTTTAAAAATAATACAAAGTAAAGGGGATTTAAAAATGAATTATACAACTCAAATGGATGCTGCTAAAAAAGGAATTATTACAAAGGAAATGGAAATAGTAGCTAAAAAAGAAAATATGGATATAGAAATTTTAAAAAACTTAATTTCAAGTGGACAAATAGCTATTCCAGCTAATAAAAATCATACGTCTCTAAACCCTGAAGGTGTTGGAAAGAACTTAAGAACCAAAATCAATGTAAACTTGGGCATATCTAAGGATTGTTATGATATAGACGAAGAAATGAAAAAAGTTCAATTAGCTTTAGATATGAATGCTGAAGCTATAATGGATTTAAGCTCTTTTGGAAAAACTGAAGAGTTTAGAAAAAAACTTATCTCTAATTCTAGTGCTATGGTTGGAACTGTTCCAATTTATGATGCTGTTGGTTTTTATGATAAAGAGTTAAAAGATATCACAGCTAAAGAATTTTTAGATGTAGTAATAAAACATGCAAAAGACGGAGTTGACTTTGTAACTATACATGCTGGTATAAACAAAGAAACTGCCTCTGTTTTTAAAAGAAATAAAAGACTTACAAATATAGTTTCAAGAGGTGGCTCTTTAATGTATGCATGGATGGAATTAAACAATAAAGAAAATCCTTTCTTCGAATATTTTGACGATTTACTAGAAATTTGTAAAGAGTATGATTTAACTTTAAGTCTTGGAGATGCATGCAGACCTGGTTCTATACAAGATGCATCTGATGCATGTCAAATAAAAGAGTTAATGATTTTAGGGGAGTTAACATTAAGAGCCTGGGAGCAAAATGTTCAAGTTATCATAGAAGGTCCTGGTCATATGTCCTTAGATGAAATTCAAGCAAATATGATTCTTGAGAAAAAGCTTTGTCATGGTGCTCCATTTTATGTATTAGGTCCTATAGTTACAGATATTGCTCCAGGATATGACCATATAACAAGTGCTATTGGAGGAGCTTTAGCTTCTAGTTTTGGAGCTGATTTTTTATGTTACGTTACTCCATCAGAACATTTAAGACTCCCTAATTTAGATGATGTTAAAGAAGGTATAATAGCAACTAAGATAGCTGCTCATTCTGGTGATATAGCAAAAAAAATACCTGGTGCTATTGATTGGGATAATAAGATGAGTAAAGCTAGACAAGAACTTGATTGGGATAAAATGTTTGCCCTTTGTATAGATCCTGAAAAAGCTAAAAGATATAGAAAAGAATCTACTCCTGAGCATAACGATAGTTGCACTATGTGTGGAAAAATGTGTTCCATGCGAAATATGAATAAGATAATGCAAGGAAAAGATATTAATTTATTAAGAGCTGATAACTAAAATGCAAATTGACAATATGGATAAATATAAAGAAGAATGTGGAGTTGTCGGTCTTTTTTCTACTAAGAAAATTAATTTACATTCTTCTTTGTACTCATCACTTATTACACTTCAACATCGAGGACAAGATAGTTGTGGAGTAGCTTTTTCGGATAAAGAATCAATCGAGTGTTATAAAGGTGTTGGATTGGTTAATGAAGTATTTTCTAGTGACATACCAACTAACTTAAATGGATATTTAGGAATAGGGCATGTTCGTTATTCTACTTTCGGTGAAATTAACACCCTAAACGCACAACCAATTTTTGATAATAATTCAAATTGTAATATAGCTTTATCTCATAATGGAAATATTACTAACATTTTTAGCTTAAAAAATGAATTAAAAAAATTTAATTTTAATACTACATCTGACTCAGAAGTAATATTAAAACTTATTGAAAAACATTTTAAAAACTCCATTGAGGAAGCTTTATGCTCAGTAATAAAAGCATTGGAAGGTGGTTTTTCATGTGTTTTACTTACAAAACACGAGTTATTTGCATTTAGAGATCCAAATGGTATAAGACCACTTTGTATTGGAAAAATTAAAAATTCTTATATAGTATGCTCTGAAAGTTGTGTCCTAGATATTTTAGGCGGTAAATTTATAAGAGATATTTTGCCTGGAGAAATTATCAAAATAGACAATTTTGGAGTAACAACTATCAATGCTTCTAACTTATGTAAATGTATGACGTGTTCTTTTGAATATATTTATTTTTCTAGAGTCGATAGTATTATTGATGGTGTTAATGTTTATAACACGAGATTTAAATCAGGTGTAAATTTATACAATGAACATCCAGTAGATGCAGATATTGTGATAGGTGTTCCAGAATCAGGTAATACCGCCGCTCTAGGATTTTCTAAAGCTTCATCTATACCTATTACTACTGGTTTCGTTAAAAATAATTTTTTAGGTAGAAGTTTTATAAAACCTTCCCAATCTAAAAGGTGTGAAACTGTAAATTTAAAATTAAATGTTATTAAAGAAAATGTAAAAAGTAAAAAGGTCGTAGTCGTAGATGATTCAATAATAAGAGGTACCACTTGTAAAAAAATAGTATCTATTCTTAAAGATGCAGGTGCAAAAGAAATTCATTATAGAGTCGCTTCGCCTATAGTTACATCCCCTTGTTGTTTAGGTATAAATACATCAAAATCTGAACTTATAGGTTCAACTATGACTTTAAATGAAATTGCAAATTTCATAGGCGCTGATAGCTTGGGGTATCTAAGTGTATCAGGATTTTTAAATACACTACCTAAAAATAAAACCACATGTCTAAAATGTTTTTTATAATTATATAAATAAAAAAGGAAGTAATTTAAATTACTTCCTTTTTTAAATTAACTAGCTATTAATTTTGCTGCAGATACAATTACAATTAAATGTATTGGATAGAACCAATAAAACATCCATTTTATAAATTTATTGCTCAATCCTAACTTGCCATTGTACATAAGTATAGGAATTATTGCAAATACCATCATCCATTGATAATCCCATAAGGTTACTGCTTCTATAAAATTTGGGCCCATTGCACTCATCAAAACAAATAATCCCATCGCAATATATAATATAGACATAGTAAGCTTTTTATCTCTAAAGAAATAAAATATTAATACCATAGCTACTCCAAATATAGATGACTCAGTAAATAACCCACCTATAATCATGAATAAAGTACCTAGTAAAGCTCCTATTATTCTCTTAATTAACTGATTTTCTTTATCTTTAGCTGTATCTATTCCTACAAGCATTACTAAAGCGCATCCTATTGATAAGAAAATGTTATTATCAATTCCAATTAAAAAATCTACCCCTATCATAAGTACTCCCATTGAAAAAACTCTAGTTATATATTTAGTTCTGCTTCTCGTATAGAAAAATCCTTCTACTATTAGATAAAAGAATATTGGTGCTGCTAATTTCCCTAAATATCCAAACCATATAGGAATATCAACACCAGCAGGGCTAAAATAAGTATATATATGATCCATTGCCATAAATATAATTGCCATAATTTTTAGTGTAAAGCTACTGAACTTTTGCATATTTTTTCTCCTTTAATTTCTACTTCATATATTCATTTGTATATTCGTATATAAGATTATCACAAGTATATTTTTATTAATATTTATATATCTTTCATTAAGGTTACATTTTTGAAAGAAAAAAGAAAGACATGTGAAAATCATCATGCCTTTCTTTTTATGATTTTTAAAAATATAATTTTTTATAAAATAGCGAAATATTCAACTATATATGAATACATTTGATCGCCTAATGTAATGTAGTAGTATGCTGGAGTAAGATAATCAGACTCAAATAATTTTTCTGCATCAGAATTGTTTTTTTCTAGTTGTTTTATTAAGTTTTGCTGTTGTCTTAAGCTTATTACATAACTATCAGCTATAAATTGTATTTGTTCTGAAAAATATAAATCTGCAAAAGAATCTTTATATCTAATCCTATGAGTTTCTAAATCATTTCTAACTGAAGTAAGCTCTGTTAAATATGCACTTATATACTTATTTGCATTGTTTAAACCCTCCGAGTCTAAATCAGCCTTAATATTGATTGTACTCATATTTTCTCTAATCCTTTTTAACTCCTCAAGTTCAGTGATTAGTTGTTCTTTACCCTGTAAGTTTTCTACCTTTGGATAATATCTATCTTGTGCAAATGTAGTATTTGAAAAAAAAGGTGCTATAAAAATACTAATCAAAACAACGATAAGTAACTTTTTAATCATATATATGTCTACTCCTTTATAAATGCTATTTATTTTAATATTGCCCAAAGTTTATATATATCATGCTTAAGTTTGATTTGTCATAGTTTATCCACAAATATTATTAAATATATTTTACTTAAGATTAAAAAATAAAGCACATCGATTTTTTATCAATGTGCTTTAATAACTTACAATGTTGGAGCTTGATTATTCATTGAGTATCCATCATCTCTAACATCACTCATATCTATAGTTGTTTCTTTAATTTTAACCTTGCTAAGTTTTTTAACTGCTCCATAAGGCTCTTTTAAAGATAACTTGTCTCCTCTACCAGATATAACCCATAAAATCTTATATCCTCTAGGAATTACTTGTAATCTTTCTTCTCCTTTCCCATCTGTAAAATACACCAATAAATTAATTTTTTTATTATTAGCATAACTAAACACTGGTGAAAATTTAGTTCCTCCTCTTATTTTGAGTCTATCCTTTATATCTTTATAAGATTTAACTTTATAAGTTCTTTTAATTTCATTATCACATTCTATAATAGTAATTTCCTGGTTATAGTTTTTTACTATATTTAGTACTTCCTTAATAGCTTGTTTAAATTCTTCATCGCTAATGCTTCCACTTATATCAAGTGCTACTGCAATTTCTGCTTTATGTCCTCTAAGTTCTCCTCTTAAATCCAATCTATTTGGCTGTCTTCTATTTCGTCTTGTTATAGTCTTCTTTTTGTTACTTTCAACTGTTCCCATCAATTTTTTTAAATATAAATTCCATGGTAATTCACCTTTACTATTTTTAAGAGCTGATATCATTTCTTCTAAATAATCTGGAAGTTTTCCTTTTTGAGCATTATTAACAAATTTTTCAGTAAACTCTTTAAAAGTTCTTTCTTCTATATCTTCTGAGTCTTCCCATATATCATGAGTATGTTCAGGGCTAAATTCAGTTTCTACATCTTCTCCTACATTACTATCATCCACTTCACCTTCATCATCTTGTTCCATCAAGCTGAGTTCAGTCTGAATATTTTCAACATAATATTCAAATGTTTCATATGGCTCAAGCTTCATAGAATATTTTACATTTACCGATTCTAGGGTAGTAGCATATGGAGGTAGGTTATTTAAAAACTTATTTACTACTATATCCATAGCCATGTTTATAGCTAATGTACTGTAATTTCCTTTTAATTTTTTCGCTCTTATTAAATGCATTGATACTACATGAAGAATTTCATGCTTTATTGTGCTTTCCATTTGTCTCATGTTAAGGTTTAAAAATATTAAAGGATTAAAATATATAATATACTTTGCCCCTTTAAAGTTTACAGCAGTTGGACTACTTATATCAAATCTTATTTCCCTTCCCATTTGAAATAAAAAATATCCATAGAAGTTATCTTTATCTTCCATGATGCTTAAGCTAACTTTATCTACAAGTTTAAAAAATTCATTTTTAAAATCTTTTGGCACATCTAGTTCAAATTTTTCACCTTTACGATTAGCTTTTAACATAGAAAATTGGTTAATTATTTCATTTGCTCTATAATAAAGGTCTTCTGTTTGTTTAATAAAATAATTTTCCATACTCTATCCCCTTATTAGACTATAAGATTCAAAATATAGTTCTACAAATCTTTCATTTTCTATAGCTATTTTATATAATTCTGGATAATTACTCTTAATATCTTTCATAATTCCAACCATTAAATCTATAGGATATAATTTAAAAAACTCAATTAATCTATCTATATAAACTTTTGAATCATTATTATCTTTTATATTTAACTCTAGCTTTTTTAAAATATTCATAGCTGATAGGTACAACCTTGTATGACTTTCATTTTTTACTTTTTCTATAATTTCTGAATCTAATATTTCTCCTAAAAAAATATCTTCATATGATACTAAAGGACTACAATCTGATTCAATGAAACTTATAAACTCTTCAGCTATAACTTTTCCTACATTTCCTTTTATTACATTTAAAAATACAGATCTAGGTATTAAATCTTTTTGCTCTTTAAAAATCGTATAACTTTTAGAAACTCGCTCATAACTTCTAGGAGTTGCTCTAACATCTTCATCATTTATTTTATGAAGATATTCAGGGAAAGTCGATATAAATTCTATTACTTTATCTTCTATACCCTCTCGTATCGCCCAGTTTATCCACTGAGTATGATCAGATTCCATATTTAACCATACAAATCTATTCTCTTGAGCTGCATCCATATCCACAACCTGATAGTCAAAATCTGAGCCATATTTGCTTGATGGATTCATTGCAGCTAATATTTTAACTGCATCATCTAATTTATATCCATTTATTTCTCTATTTAGTATAAGATTCATAAGTTCTTGCTGTACCGTATGTTCACATCTATTTATCTCATCTATAAATAATAAAACAGTTCTTCCTTTAGCTATTTGTTCATCAATTTCCCTTAACTTATTATGAACTGCATATATTGTAGTTTTCTTTTCTATATTTTCTCCATTTGAGTTAAGTACTACATAAGATTCTACTGTTGGAAGTCCTCCTATCTCACCTTCCTTAAGCAAGTTTCCATCTATAACAATTAAACTCCAATCATTTTCTTTAGCAATTTTTTTTGCTAATGCAGTTTTTCCTATACCACTTTCTCCAACTACTAAAGGTACTTCCCCTGTAGCTAATACTAAATTAACACTCTTTATTGTATCTATAAAATTCATACTGTCTCTCTCCTAAATCATCTTTAATTTTTCATCTACAGCTATTTTTTTTGCTGTTTTGCTTCCATATTTATAAATGAACATTATCTTATCCATTTTGAAATTTTCACTATTTCGACCTATAATATTACAATTTAAAAAGTCTCTTACATATTTTTCTTCAACATCTTCATTTGATAATACTTGTTTCAGAATCTCTTCTAATTCATATTCTGATATTTCTCTTTCTAAATATTTTATAACTAAAATATTTATTTTTAAAAAAGCTAACATTTTATCCTTATCTAAATCTGTTATGAATGTAATAGCCGCTTCATTTTGTTTAATCGCTATAGTTTCTGCTTCATACGTAGGTAAATTTATATATTTTAATGCCCCATAATTTTCTTTTACTGCTTCTATTTGAGCATTTTTACAAGGATTTTTTATATATTTTATTGAATCATAATTTTTTTTAACTGCTAGTAACTGTAATTCTTCGCTTGGATTTTTTATATATTGAATTGCCCATCCTGATTGATTTAAGGCTAATTTAAAAACCTTCTCTGTTGGATTTTTTATATAATCTAATAAGCTCCACCCAGAATTTATAGCTTTAATCATCATATCTTCACTTGGATTTTCTATATATTTAATTGCTCTAATATTATTATTTATAGCCGTCTCTTGAATTTCTATATTTGCATTTTTTATATGAGCTAAAGCCAAACCATTTTTTTTAACTGCAAGCAACTTCATTTCATCTGTTGGGTTATTTATAGTTGATATAATATTAGGGTTATTATCTATCATTTTTAAAATTTTTGCTTCTTCCATATTGTGCCTTTCCTTTATATGATTAGTTTTATATATATTTATTTCTCATTATATTAATATACTTTTTTCACGAATTTAAACAGAATATTTGTACAAATTTAAAATAAAATTCCCTAAAGCTATATTAGCCTTAGGGAAAATGTTTGTAAATAAAATTTATGTATTTTTATAAGATTTTTCATCATCTTACAGATAGTTGTTCTTCTAATTTTAAACTGGCTACAGATATTCCATGCATGGCTTCTCCTAAATTTCCAGATATTTCAGCAAGTACTTTAGAATTGTTATAGTTGTTAACAGCTTTTACTATTGCTTCCGCTCTTTTTTGAGGATTGCTTGATTTAAATATTCCTGATCCTACAAATACCCCATCACATCCTAATTGCATCATTAACGCAGCATCAGCTGGAGTTGCTATTCCTCCTGCTGCAAAATTAACCACAGGCAGCTTTCCATATTCATTTACATACTTGATCAAATTGTATGGAGCCCCCATTTCTTTAGAAGCATTCATAAGTTCTTCTTCATCCATTGACACTATCTTCTTTATATCAGAGTTCATAGTCCTCATATGTTTTACAGCTTCAACTACATCCCCAGTTCCAGCTTCTCCCTTAGTTCTTATCATCATAGCTCCTTCTCCAATTCTTCTTAAAGCTTCTCCTAAATTTCTTGCTCCACATACAAAAGGAATCTCAAAGCTGTTTTTATTAATATGATACATATTATCTGCTGGTGTTAAAACTTCACTCTCATCTATAAAATCAATCTTTAGTGCTTGAAGTATCTGAGCTTCTACAAAGTGACCTATTCTTACTTTAGCCATAACAGGTATACTTACAGCATCTTGTATTTCTTTTATCATATTTGGATCCGACATTCTCGCTACTCCACCTTGCTTTCTTATATCAGAAGGTACCCTTTCGAGTGCCATTACTGCACATGCTCCTGCGTTTTGCGCAATAATTGCCTCTTCCTTGTTAGTTACATCCATTATTACTCCACCTTTTAAAGTTTGAGCTAAATCCCTATTTAAATTGTACCCATTTTCCATTTTATTTTTCCCCCTTAATTTGTCTAAAATCAATTTAAGTGTAGTACAATCATAGTATTTATTCAATATTTTTAAGTTTATATAGTTTTTAAAATTAATTGTATGGATACAATTTTATCATTTGATTTATAGATATTTAGTTTGTAAGTTTTATAAATTTAAAACAATTTTAACTCATGTAAAAACTGATTCCTAGTTTTACTAAGAATCAGTTTTTATTTATTAGCAATTATGATTTTGTAAATTATTAATTAGAAATAACATATTCTGGTGATATAAGATTAAAATTATTTTTTATATTATCACTTAGATAAATCTTATTATCCTTAGTTACAAAAATAGCTTCTATACCCTCTTTATCATTTACATACTTAAGCCCATCTTCTAATCCCATAGAAAATACAGCAGTTGATAATGCATCACACTGAGTTGACTTCTTTGAAATTATAGAAACTCCTAAAATATTATTCTCGACTGGATATCCAGTTTTACTATCTAATATATGATGATATAACTTACCATCTTGAATAAAATTACGCTCATAAATACCTGAAGTTACAACAGACTTATCTACAATCTCAAGAGTTCCAAGATAATCCTTACTAGACTTATTACCATCTCTAATACCTATCTTATATGGCTTTGAATCATACTTTTCTCCAACACACATTATATTTCCGCCTATATTTAAAACAGCATGTTCATAGCCATTATCAACTATAATATCCTTCACCTTATCTGCAACATATCCCTTAGCAATAGCACCTAAATCAATCATCATACCTTCCTTTGCTAGCTTAACAGAACTACGCTTCTCATCTAACAAAACACTATCTATATCTATATGTTCTAGTGACTTTTGAATATCCTCATCACTTGGAACACTTGCATTATCAAAACCAACATTCCAAAGCTTAACAGTAGAGCCTATAGCAATATCTAAATTATTATCAGTTTCCTTAGTATGCCTCTTGCCTTCCTTTATAAGATAAAAAGTATCCTCACTAACCTTCTCAAAACTCTTACCAGCGCTACCATTAACCTTATCAACCTCACTGACAATATCCTTACTATTAATAGACATCCTCTTATCTATAGCATGAATAGTGCTCTCAATCTCATCAAACACACCATCCTCAACAACCTCATCTGAATATATAGCTACATTCATATAAGACCCCATAGCATAAGTATCCATACTATAAGCCTGATACTCCTTCTTCTCACATCCAACTAACATAAGTACAAATACAATTGTTATTATTAAAAAGTTCTTTTTCATATCTTCCTCTTCATCCTTACCTCAAATTCTAACCAAAGGTAACTAGCTCGGGTGTGGTATATAAGGAGCAGCGAAATTTGCAAGCATCTTTTCAGCTTGTATGGAACAAACATTCTATACCACACCCGAGCGACCCTACCTTGTTTACCTAACTTACCACATAAGTAAATGCTTCATATCCATTAGCTTTAATACTCACAGTATCTCCACTACTTAAAGAATTGTACACATCAACTCCACTATTGTAGTTTTCCTTATATCCCTCAGTTGCACTATAATCACTAGTCTTATTAATCTCAGCACCATTTACCTTAATAGAAGTTATATTACCTTTCCAACTATCATCACTTGCTGTAAATGAATAGCTCTTATTAAACAAAGTATTCTTCTTAACATTAACATTCGCTTTTAATAAAGCTACTTCGTACTCAAAATCATTATATCCTGCTGATTGTATAACCACCATATCACCTGGTTCTACATCCTTTAATATAGTTACCTTCCCAAAATCAGATTTAAACTCGCTTGCATTAATCTTAGATCCATTAACTAAAACTTCTACAGACTTAGTCCAAGCTTGCTCATTAGAACTAAATACAAATTTATTATTTGAATTTCTACTTACATCTATATTTACTGACTTTTTATGAACTACATATGTATAATTCTCATACTTATCAGACTCAAAAGTAATCTTATCTCCACCTATTAACTTATTTAAAATAGTTAAAGTACCATTTTCCATATTGTAACCTTCATTTGGACTTAAACTGCCTTTTCTCTCAAGATTTTCATTGTTTAATTTAACTCTTGATATAGATTTTATATACTCAGCGTCTGAAGTAAATCTAGCTTTATTAAGTAGTCCACCCTGTACATCTTCAACTACATTCGGAACTTGCTTTTCTTCATCTTTTTTGTTATCTTCTTTATCTGTTTTATCTACCTCATCAGTTTTATCCCCTATTTTTATATCAGTATTAAAATCTTTATATTTATTTGTTTTTATAGTAAGCTTATAAGTTTTTTCTTCTTTGAAATTTTCACTTCCTAATACTATAGAGTTAAAGTACGTATTTGATTCTTTGTAATCTACTTTTTTACTATCTAGCAATACTTCTTTTATATCATCTAAATACTTGCTATCTAAAGGATTTTTAATATCAACTACAACTTGTTGATTTACTTTATATTTATTTCCATTATTTAAGGATACATAGTTTGGAACATTTGTTTTTCCAGTTTTGTCATTTTCTTTTGAAGTATCTTCAGTCTTAGGCACTACATATAAATGGTTTTCATACTTATCAGATTCAAAAGTAACTTTAGTTCCTTCTGATAGTTTATCTAATATAGTTAATTTATTATTTTCTACAATATAATCTTTTTTATCAATAGTTTTATAGTCTACCTTAACTGCTGATACAGTATCTATATATTTATCATCCTTTGAAGTAAATATAGTCTTATTATTTTCAGTTTTAACCTCTAGTTTTGGCGCTTCTTTCTTTTCAACTTTATTTACTATTTTTATATCAGTATTAAAATCTTCATATTTATTTGTTTTTATAGTAAGTTTGTAAGTTTTTTCTTCCTTAAAGTTTTTACTTCCTAATTCTATAGAGTAAAAATTACCAATTGGATTTGAATACATTACTTTTTTACCATCTAATAATACTTCTTTTATATCATCTCTATATTTAGTATCAAACATTCTTTCAACATCAACTAAAATACTTTCGTTTTTGTAATATTTGTTTTCATTACTTAATTTTACATAGTCTGGAACTTTAATTTTATCAACTTCCTTCGTACTTAACTCATTTAAATTAAATATAGCTTTTGAATCTTTATATCCGTTAGCTTTTATAACTACTGTGTATTGACGATCTTTATTAGTATCAAATAGTTTACTTCTTAATACTAAGATATCACCTTTATATTCATAATCTCCACTATTTCCGCCAAGTTGAGTATCATCAAGTAATGCTTTTCCATTTAATGTTATAGATTCTATCTTATTTTTATAGTTTTTATCTAATTTAACAATAATGTTGTTATTTTCATCTTTACTTAACCCTAACTTAGAACTATTCTTTAATAGATTTATATCTACACTTGCTTCTTTATATCCCTTAGCTTGTAGTTTTATAGTGTTATCTCCATGTTTTAATAAATATGTATCAGTTATAGTTATTTTATTTGCTTCTACTTTATAAGCATCTTTAGGTAGTATATTCATTCCTATTAATACATTTTTTAGTTTTTTTAGATATTGAGTGTCATTCTCAATTATTAAGTAAATTTTATCTTCTTTATTTCCACTAACAGTCATCTTAGGAACTATCTTTAAGTTTTCCTGAGAATATGTTTGTACATTGCCAAATAACCCATTTTCTAATATGTACTTAATTTGATATGGGTTATTTAAATAATCACTATTTTCAATCTTGTCATAATAATTTTTAAATGTTAAATATTCTCCATTACCCTTAGCTTCATTAACTGCATTTTTATATTTCTTATAATCTATAACTTTAGTAGATTCGTTTGTTAAAACTGCATCCTTAGTCATAGCATTCCACCAAGATAATACTTCACTAGAATTTTTAGTTGCCATACCTAAATTATTAAGTATCATAGCATTTGATAACAGATCAAAATCATAAACTATGTTTCCTCTTATTATTGTACTACCTCCACTTGCTCCACCTACTGCATCTGGAGTTTCACTTGAACTACCTTTATCACTTGCACTTCCTATAGCATCTACTTCTATTTTACTTTCAACTTTTTTATTACCTGAATTTATCATTTGCATATTTTCAATTTTATCAAGTTTAACTTTTTCACCGTGTCCCATTGAAGAGTTTTCAAGTCCTTTAGGCGCTTCTTCTAAATAGAAAGTCCTATTAAAATCTTCAAATCCATGGGCTTTTACTGTTAATTCATGTTTACCTTTTGTAAGTTTGTCTATGCAGTTATTCTCAAGTCTTATTAGATAATCTACTATATGATAGTCCTTACAATTACCTTTTAATGCTTTTCCATCCAATCTTACTTCATATATTGGATTTACTACTGCATAATTAAATCCTTCTAATTCAAATAGTAATTCATTGTTTGCATAGAAATTATAGTTTCCTGATAATAATATCTTCCCTGCAGATTTTACAATTTCTATTTTAGTATTTAAGTCATTATATCCTTCAGACTTGATTCTAATATTATGTATTCCATTTCTATCATTTATAGCTGCTGAATTTTTATCAATTACTATTTTCCCATTTTCTAAAGAATATTGCAATTTAGAAGTCACATTAGGATTATTATCAGCCACAGTTTCTATGCTGTATATTTTTTTTTGCCACTTCTTAGCCTTGTCTGTATTTTCATCTATGTTTATAACTACATCTTTACCTAATTTAGTTTTTGATATATCAATTTGAGGTAGTGTCTCATCTTTAACTACAACTTCTTTTGATGTAGAGAAAGTAGTTTTACTTGGTTTTAATCTTATATTACCTTTTGAATCAAAGTTGGCTTGATGATAATCAAGCTTGCTCATTGGTCCAGATACTAATATTTTGTCTGGTGCTTCATTTCCAATAACTTTCGTAAACGATTTCCCTTTTTCGTTTAATACAAAGTCTTCACTATTATTTCCTTGTGTTACCTCTATTTTTACTATTTCATTTGGGTTAACTTCAAATTTAACAATAGTTCCTTCACTATTTACTCTTGTTGGTTTTACTTCTTTAGAGTTAATAGTTATTTTAGTATTATCAATATTTCCTTTAGCTAATGTAACTACTGCGTATCCTGTTTCTTCTACTTTTATTAGCTTAGTTTTACTTAAGTTTACTATATTATTTTCTTTTGCTTGTTCTGAGTCTTTATATATTATATCTGCAATTGCATATAATCCTCCATTTTCTACACTACTCTTATTTTCAAAAAATTCTGGTAGCATTAGAAGTTTAAAGTCTCCATAAATATCGTTTTTATTATAGTCACTTTTACTCTTATCTTTATTTATATTAGCATTATGATTTTCTGCTTTTCCAACTAACGATAAAGTAATGTTTTTGTCATTCTCTCTTTTTACATTAAGCTTGTATCCTTTGTTAAGCCCCATTGCACTAGCTGATGCCAATGCATCTACATCACCATCTATATCTTTTGCAAAAATAGCTTTTGTATCATTTGATATAGTTACTTTTACTTTATTTTCTACTTTTCCTGGTTCTTTTTCACTTTCAATAAACTCTGCAGGTGATATTCTTAAATCACTTGCTTTTAAGCTACTTCTTTTTTCTATTTTATCGTTATTACCTGTATTAGGTTTATTTTTATCAGTTGAAGTATTATTATCTTTTTTATCTGTATATTCTTTTATAGGAGTTTTGTCCTTTTCATTTGTAATTTTATCTTCTGTTTTAGGCTTTTCCGTTTTAGAAGTTTCATTATTTTTATTACTTTGTGTATTATTTGTTTTATTTGTATCTGTATTTAATTCTATAAAATTATTATTTTCATTAGTATCCTTGTTTTCTGTTTTAGGCTTTTCTATCTTAGAAATTTCATTACTTTTATTGCTTTGTGTATTATTTGTTTTGTTTGTATCTGCATTTAATTCTATAAAGTTATTATTTTGCTTGTTTGTATCTTTATTTTCTATTTTATTACGTTCTATGTTTTTACTTGATGTAATGTTTGATTTATTTTTGTCGTTATTATATTTATTTTCAACTACATAACTTTGTGTATTTTTATTACCCGATGTATTACTTGATTCTGTTACAACCCTATTTTTACTTTGTGCTACTGATCTATTTTTAGATTCTACTCTTTTAGCACTTTTATATGTACTTTTACTTTCACTCCTTGTTGTTTCTCCTTTTGCAAGTTCTAAATCTTCATCCTCAACAGATTTATCTTTTGCATCTACTTTTGTATTTGCAGTTTCTACGCTTTCTTCTATCGAAACATTATTTTCCTTGGCTTTATTATTTTCATCTTGTGATGCAAGACTTGGAATTATTGTTATAGATGAAATTGCTACAATCGATGTTACAACCATACCTACTACTTTCTTATTCAATATTAACCCCTCCCTATTAATTTCCATATTTCACCTTAAGTTTTAATATATATTATGTTCCGCAATTTGTCTATAGAAAATGATAATTATTATCAATTTATAATTTTCCTTATTTTCTAATTTTTCTAATTCATTATATATAACCAGTTATTCCTGGTTTAATTTCTTTATATTATTGCACTAAATCAACACTATAGTTTGATTTTTAATTTTATATTGTATAATTAAATCACTTAAACAGAGAAATTTTTAAAAGGATATCTTATGGATTTAAGTAACTATGATTTTATAAATATATACCTCATTTTTATATTTATCTAAATGAGGCATATTCATCATTCTTAACTTTTACTTGTCCTCAATTGCATCTATTGCATCAACTATAGCTCCTCTAAAGCCTTTTTTATCTAGTGTAGTTACTCCTAATATAGTTGTTCCCCCAGGAGAACACACTGCATCTTTCATTTCACCAGGATGTTTCCCTGTTTCTATTTGAAGTCTGCCAGTTCCTAAAATCATTTGACTAGCTAATTTATAAGATGCTTCACGTGTTAATCCATGTTTAACAGCAGCATCTGATAAAGCTTCTATAAACATGCTTGCAAATGCAGGGCCACACCCACTGATAGTTCCTGCTATAGACAATTGATTGCTGTCAACAAATTCTAATAATGCTATTTTTGAAAATATATCGTCTATTAGCTTATACTGTTTATCAGACAAAGAATGTCGCTTTTCTGCAACTATAATACCCTCTCCTATCGATACAGGCGTATTTGGTATTGTACTTAAATGTGCTGTTCCAGGAAGTAGCAACTCTTCATATTTGTCAAATGTATACCCTGCCGCTACAGAAACTACTATTTTATTCTTTAAATATTCCTTTATAGGTTCAATTATAGATGGTATAACATTAGGTTTTACAGCAATAATAACTATATCACTTTCATTTACTAATTCTTGAGATGTTTTACATGCATTTATTCCATTTTCTTCAGTGCTCTTACATAAATTATCCCAATTTCTTGCACAAGCATAAATTTGATTAGGCTTAACAACATTTTTTATAATAAGACCTTCGGCTATAGCTTTTGCCATATTTCCAAACCCAATAAACCCAATTTTAGTATTTTCTATCATATCGTTCCTCCAAACTGTATAGTCTATATTTATATTTTAATATAATACCATATTTTATATTTTATTTCCCATTATATATTCTAGATAACCAGAGTCTTCATTTAATCCTTCTTCGATTATTTTAAATCCTTTTCTAGTATAAAATTCTACTGAATTTTTATTTTCTTTGTACACTGCTAAAATAAGTTTTTCGTATTTTTCAACAGAATAATTTATTAGTTTAGTTCCTATACCCATACCTTGAAATCTTATATCAACAAATAAAGCTCCTATAAATTCATTATTTATAATACTTATAAAACCTTTTATCTCACCATCTTTCTCATATACAAATGTTTCTGATATAGGTATATACTCATTTTTTACAATATTATAATTATTTTGCCAGTATTCTTTAGATATAAAGTCATGTGCTTTTATAGTGCTTACTAACCATATATCCATTATTTTCTCTATGTCTACATTTTTTAATTTTCTAATCATATAATCTATTACTCCTTTCCATATTTTTTCTAGTTAAACTTTATCATTAATTATCAAACAAATAAATATATATTAATTTGTTTTGCATTAAACTATATAAATTTTATGATAAAATGTACATTATAGATTTATCCAAAGGAGGTTTATACTTGAATAAAATTAATATGCTTAAAATAATAAAATTATCCTTAGGAAGTTCCTTGGCTATATTTATTGCTTGGTTATTAAATTTAGAATATTCAATGGTAGCTGGAGTTATAGTATTGCTTACAGTAAAAAATACTAAAAAAGAAACCCTTAAAGGTGCTATCGGAAAGATATATGGATTTTTCTTGTGCACAGTTTTTTCATACTTATGCTTTAATACTTTAGGATATAATTTAGTTTCATTTTCAATATTTATACTTATAATAATATTTATTTGCTTTTTATTAAAAATTCAAGATGTTATAGCTATGTGCGTAGTTATTGCCTCTCATTACTTCATGAAAGGCGACATTTCTACTAGCTTAATTTTAAACGAAGCTGGAATATTTGTTATAGGTGCTGGAATAGGAGTTATTATAAATATGTATATTCCCACAAACATAAACAAAATCTATGAAGGTCAAAGAAAACTACAAAATGAAGTAAGTACTGTACTTATAGACATAGCAGATATTATTGTAAATCCTAATAAATCAAATAAATATACTTTTGATTTAAATACTCTAAATGAACTTATTAATAGCAGTATTTCTGATGCTTATGACAATATTAATAATAGTTTATTAAGTGATACTAAGTTTTTTCTAGATCACATGGATATTATTAAAAGTCAAAGGGATATATTAGAAAGCTTATATACTCATGTATCACAATTAAGTTGTGCTCCTCCACAAGCACACATTTTATCAGCTTTTATACATAAAATAGGTCATGCTTCATTTGAATCAGAAACTGTAAATCAACTGCTTGATGAGTTAAATAGATTAATGATTAGTATGAAAAATGAGCCACTACCGATAAATAGGAGTGAGTTTGAAAATAGAGCTATTTTATTTTTATGTTTAACTGAATTAAAACAATTTTTAACTAATCGCAAACAAGCACAAATGCTTAGAGATAATAATTATTATAAATAATTTTTAACTATTGTTTTATATAATAAAAAAAGATTAAGCATTATTCGCTTAATCTTTTTTTATTATATATAGTTTTAATCATTTTTATCTAACCATTTAGTTAAAACATCTATGTATTTATCGTTTTCCTCAACAAAAGGCATATGTCTTGAATATTGGAACAGTTCCCATTCACTATTAGGTATTTTATCATACATAGTCTTTGCAATATATGGTGAGCATAAATCTCTAGAACCACTAGTTATTAAACAAGGCTCTTTTATTTCATTTAATCTATCTGTAAACTCATATCCAGAAAGAGTTCCTGTAGGAGAAAATTCATTTTGACCCCATCCTACAACATATGCTTCTGAACCTGCCTTTTTAGCTCTTCTTAAGCACTCAGGATCATTTTCAGTTACTTTTCCTGCACAATGCATTTCCATAAATTTATCCAGTGCACTATTATATTCCTCGCTAGAATAATCTCCAGAATTTACTGCATCAAGCAATGCCTTTTGATCAGCTTTATTCATATATGAAATTCTTCTTTTTTGTTCTTCTTCCCAAAGTTTTGCAGAAGAAAGCGTAGATGAAAGAATATATGATTTAATTCCCTTTGGCTTATATTCTATAGCATACCAAATAGCTTGCATTCCACCCCAAGATTGCCCTAATAAATGAATTTCTTCAAGCCCTAGATGCTTTCTAAGCTCAATAAGCTCTTTTATCCAAGTATCAGCATTAAATAATTCAGGATGTCCTTCTACAAATGAGTTTCCACATCCGATTTGGTCATACATTATTACTTGTCTTCCAGTTTCAGCAATTTTATCCAACACCTCAAAATAATTATGTGTAGAACCTGGTCCTCCATGAAGCAGTACTAATGGTTTCTTTCCTTGTGTTGATTCTCCTACTATACGATAGTACGTTTTAAAACCTTCAAAAGGCATGTATCCTTCAGTTATTTTCATGTTAATCCCCTCCAATTTGTCATTTAATAATAATCCTCTGTTCTTTTAGTAATACGTTTTCTTCCTTTTCAATATGAATTAAAATATTTGTACTTTCCTTTATAAATAGTATAACACATAATTTTCATAAGATTTTGTATAAAATATAAAACCTACTAAATTAATATTTTTAAAATATGTTTAGTAGGTTTTAGTAATAATTATAGCTATTTAATTACAATTTAGTTTTTAACCTAAATTCAGTTTAATTTATATAAGCTTACTTTTTATTATTTTCAACTTCATTATATTTTGAGTTCATAATTAATAAGTCTACTCTTCTATTGGTCTCTTTACCTTTACTTGTACTATTTTCAGCTTTTGGTCTATATTCTCCATACCCTGTAGCAGATAATCTATCTGGTTCTATATCCGCTTTATCAATTAATATTTGTGCAACATTACTAGCTCTCATTACAGATAGATCCCAGTTAGATTTATACTCATTATTATGTACAGGCACAGAGTCTGTATGACCTTCAACTTTTATAAAATTCTCACTTCCCATAGATTGATTTATTATTTTACTAATTTTAATCAGCTTATCAACTTGCTCTGGTCTTACTTCTGCTTTGCCACTGTCAAAAAATAGAGAATCCTTAAAACTAATGACTAATCCTCTTTTTTCTATAGTTGTGCTTACACTATCTGAAAGGTTATTTTCTTTTAAATATTTATCTATATTCTCTTTTACCTTTTTTAATTTTTCATTTTCAACTAGTCCATTACCTACTTCTCCACCCATTTTACTTCCAGTATCAGCAATAGCACTACCATCACCCATAGCCTGATTTAAAGCTGTTGTTAATTTTTCATACTTTCCTTTATCTATACTACTCATCGCATACATTATTATAAAGAAAATCATTAATAAGGTTATAAAATCTGCATAAGAAAGCAACCAACGTTCATGGTTTTCATGTTCTTGTTCCTCTTCTTCATACATTTTTCTTTTATGCACTTTGTTGTTCCTCCTTATTTAGCTCACTACTTTGAGTCCCAAAATACCTATTTTCTAATTTTATTTGATCTTTGGTATTTAAAAATCCTTTAAGTGTGTCCCTTAAAGTTGTTGGACTTACATTATCTTGAATCAATGAGATAGCTTCTATTATAATAAACTTTTCAAGTTGTTCATCTTTAGCCAAATTTTTAAGTCTAGTTGCTATTGGAAGAAATATTAAGTTTGCACTACCAAGACCGTAAAGCGTTGCTAAGAATGCAGCAGATATACTTCCTCCCAATGCGTTCATATCTGCTTTAGCTAATCCTCCAAGAACATGAACCAATCCTAAAACAGTACCAACTATACCCATAGTAGGCGCAGTTCCTCCTGCTGAGTCAAACATAGATGCTCCAGTTTTGTGTCTCTTAGAGCTCATAGCAGCTTCTATTTCTAGCATATTTCTAATATCTTCGGGTTTAACCCCATCAACTGCTGATTGAAGTCCTTTTTTAATAAAAGGATTCATATTTTCATCTTCCTGTAATTCTTCTTCAAGCCCTAAAAAACCATCTTTTCTTACTTTGTGTAGCACATGGTCAAAATAAAAAATTAATTCAATTAAATCTGTTGATTTTCTAGTAAAAGCTACACGCAAAATACTTCCTATATTTTTTAATTGTTTTAAAGTGAAAGACGTTCCTAAAGACCCAAATGTACCTCCAAAAACAATTACAAATGAAGTCCATGAAATAAGTGCTTCTGCATGTCCGCCTTCACCTATAAACCCTAATATTAAAGCTCCAAAACCTAGTATTAAAAAAATTAATCCAGACATAATTTGTTATTCCTCCTTTTTCATCATAAATTGAGAATTTTGCCCTCATTTATTAATTTTATTTTCGGCTTTTTTTATAATATATTAAGTAAAGTTTTTGTTAAATTTTTACATAATTTTAACTTAATACTTTTTATGAATTAAATATTTTTTAATTTTTTATATAAAATGATATAATTTTTATATAATACTAAAAAGTTTAGCTTAGGAGATTTGAATTATGAAAAATGAAATTAAAAATAACGATAATTGTATTGAATATGGCTGGAGTGAATCTTTGATTTTAGACAAGATTCAAGAACTTTTAGATGTTCAAAGTATAGATGATTTAGAACTTGATGAGGATACAATTGAAAATTTAAAAAATAAATTAATCCAAAATGTTTCTTTTGAAGAAATAAATCAATCTGGTTATATAATTGCTAAAAATGTGAAAGAACTAAACGTACTTCCACAAGAAGAAATAAAAGATTACATTTTACGATTAAAAAACTATTTAAATAATACTACTATAAATTGCATTAAAGCCGATTTTAAAGGAATTGAATTTGAAGTGTATAAAAATTCTTCTATCGATGATGTTTTTAAAGAATATTATTCAAAATATGATGAATCTTATGGTATATCTCAAATGCTTTCAGATTTAGGATTAAAATAAATAATTCCTATTAAACACATGTAACTTATACAAAAATAAATCCTATAGGTAACTTTTATAGTCTACTCTATAGGATTTATTTTATAGTTATTTAATTTTCATAAATTTAATCTATAAATAAATATGCTAAATTGCTATTTGCATATCCACGTACGCTTGTATTTCCAGAGCTACTATAATAAAAATTAGCTTGACTAAAGTTATAAATTGGATCAAATGAATCATCTATAAGCTTTGCTTTGAATCTGATTATGCATTCTTGTTCTGGATACATAGTTCCTAAATATATTCCACAGAATATATTTTCATTCATTGCTACACATCCGTTTATACACATGCTACATGGTACATATTGCAAACTTGCAGGTAAAAAATTTGAAACTATAACATTTTGCAAAGTACTACTTCCTATATTTTTTGCTTTTATTTCAAATATTACTTGATCACATAGTTTTGCAGAAGTCGGGAATATAAATTCAGTTAAAATAAGTTGAGGATCTTCAACAGAAAGAGTTGTATCTGCAGTCGCATTTAGATTTACTATGGATACTGGATCTCCTACAACAGGTAAAAATTCCATAGTAATTTTACTATTGTTCCTATAATCTATAATTGAACCTATACCTTTAACTGTTATAGAAACTGTTTTATTTTTTCCACTTAAAATTGGACCTAAACTTATTCCAGCAACCAAGTCCCCACTTATAACAATTCCATCTAATTTTATTTCTATGACTTGTAGCTGAGGTGGGAATACAGTAGCAAATAAAGTAGATAAAGAGTCTAGCTTCCCACTATTTGATATTTTAATATTATAAATAGCAGTTTCTCCTATTTGTATTGAAGTAGCACTAACATTATTAACGGCTGAGACTTCTGGATTAACAACAATAACTTGAATTGTAACCTCTACAGTAATATATGCTGAGATAGTTATTCTAGGTTTATCTTGTTTTATAACATCATCAAATTCTCTTGTAGTAAAAATGGCAGGTTTATTATAGTCATAAGTTGCAGTTATTTCAGTTGATATTGTTCCATTTGGAGGAACACTAATTATCTTAACATCAAAATTTATTACTGTTGTTTCCCCAATATCTAAACTTCCTATATTTACTCCATCTACTATATTTCCCTCTGTAGGAATTCCATTTATTTTCAGATTGTTCATATACTGTAGGTTTGGATCTAGAGGATCTATTACAATAATATCACTCAAAAATATTTTACCATTATTTGTTACATCAATAGTATAAGTCAAAATTTCACCTACAACTGCAGTAGTTTTGTTTACTTCAGCAGCGATAGCTAAACTTGTTATTGTAGATCTAATAGAAAGCTCATTAGAGTATTCTATTTTATTAGTTATAATTCTTCCATATGGTGGTATATAGTCAAACGTTACATTCGCCATATTTTTAATTTCTGTTTCATCTTTAGCCAATACCTTGCATTTATATGTCACAACCTTAGTATTGCCTATCTTAACTGAACCTATTTCAATTCCACTTACTGGAGAAACACCCACAGGTTGATTTACTCCATCTATAGTAACACTTCCGTCTATAAAGCTTAGCTCAGGTGGAATTGTATCTTTTACAACTGCATTTAATATATCTACATTTCCTATATTAGATATATTAACAGTATAAGTTACAATATCATTTTCTCTTACAATTGAGTTATCACTTGATAGTACTAAACTTATATAATATGTTCTAGTAAGAACAGCTTGTAAAGTAAGTAGTGCCCATATAGTTGACATCATCTGATCACTTTGATCAGGGTCATCAGGATTTGACTTAAAAGACCCATCTAAGTTTTGTTGTTGTAATAAAACATTTGTAACGTCACTAATATAATCTATTTTTTCAAATGGAGGCACAGTCTGATCAATTTGATAAAATTCATATCCTGTCAATCCACCCATAAGTGCATATGTTGCCTGATAATTAGCAACAGGACTTGAGTTCCATCCTGGATTTAAGAAATAAGCTGGTTCATACCAATTATTAGCTTTATAGTTTGTTGCTACCATTACACTATTATCTGTTTGAAGACGGTTTAAAAAGTTCATTTCTAGTAATAGGTTTCCTGTTTTTAAAATATCTAAATCTTCTTGTGGGTTGCTATATCCAGAACCGCCATTATTGTTTTGTATATAATCAACCCAATCACTAAATCTATTAACTGTATTTCCATCTACTTGTAAGTTAAACTTATACAAAGGATTTGTAGCAAATAACAAGCCTAATCCAACATATCCTGAGACATAATTATTAGCTATATCATCATAATTATTTATACTATATCCCCATCCACCGTTAAACTCCTGTGAGTATTCTAAATAATTAATCATATCTTGAGAAAAAGTTTTATAAGATATGCCTTTTATAAAATTAGGCCCATTATTTATTATTTGATCTGGAGATTGACTTGCACATATAGCAGCTAATACAACACCCATTGTATAATTTATATTTCCATCTTCCTCATAATAAATACCATGATTATTTTGATTTGCATTTAAAAATAAGTATTCAAGTGCACCAACTAAATTATTATAGTATTTATAGGACACATCTAATGGATAAATCCCCTGGCTTATTGCATATTGCTCTAGTTCTAATACAACTAAAGCAGTATTTAAAATTGGATACGAAGTACCAAAAGATTTATCTTGATTTTGATTAAGTACAACCCATCCCAATCCTAGATCTATCCTTTGTTTTACTAAATTTTGATCAATCATATTATTGTATCACTCCTATAAAATGTCATATTTACATAAAAATCGTCATACAATATATAATTACTTTATGACTTTGCATTTAATCTTTTTACATAATAAAAATCATGTGCTTAATTGATAATAACCATATATTGTTTTATTAATTTCTCTAAGTCAAAATTACTCTCGCAATATGACTTACCCCAATCAGATAGTTCTTTATATTTGTCTGGGTTTTCTAACAGATATCTTATACTACTTTCAATGTTTAATTTTTCAATTTTATGGTTAAATCCATGATCTCCAAAGTAAGTATCTAAGATTTCATTATAATTTTCAAAACTAAATATTCCTAAATAATCTTTTATCCCAGTACAAATTATTGGCTTTGAAAAATTCAATGCTTCAATTGCTACTCTTCCAGTTCCAACTACTATATCGCTTATTCCATAATAAGCATTTATGTTGTAAATGTTGCCTATTGTTATTATTTTATTTTTTTTGTACTCACAATTTATTTGATTTGCATAAAAATCAATTGATTTTTTCTTTACTCCGTTTCCTACTATTAATATATATATATTATCATTAAGTAAATTTTTTGCTTGATGTATCAAATTTTCAGCTAACCTTCCTTTGCTAAAACTAAGTCTGCTACAATACAAAATTACTTTGGCATCAATTGGGATTCCAAGTTTACATTTCAAATTATTATTTTGAATTATTTCATCACCTTTTCTAATTTTAATTCCATTATAAATTAATGATATTTTGTCTATGTCATTTTTAGAGACACTGTCAAATACTAATTGTTCTACTGGTTTACTAACTGCTATTATGTGTTTTGCCCTTTTACATGCATATAATAGTAATTCTTTAGAATAGTAGAGTCCATGAATTGTTATTATATAAGGCGTATTTGTTACATCATATAATTTTCTTGCAAGAATCATACTTTCTAAGCCATGGCAGTGTATCAAATCTATTTTATATAGATTTACGAGTTTTTTTAATCTTTCAATTCTACATTCATGTTGACCTATCACTTTAAAATTAATTTTACCTTTATATGGACTATTAATTTTATTTTCATTTAAAGTTACAATCATTGTTTTTATATTAGATTTATTTAAGGTTTCACATAGTGTAAGTACATGAGTTTCTGTTCCCCCAACACTAAACTGATCCATCAGCATAAGTATGTTCATAAAACCACCTTTTTTATATTTAAGTATCAATTTTTTTAAAATAATATACTATATAGTATATTGTCTAATTAAGTTAATGTTTCGATATTATTCCAATAGACTACTAAGGAGGTTTATTTCTATGAAATTCAATAGAATTGATGGATTAGTTAGTATAGTTATATCAAACTATAATAATGAAAACTATATACTAGAATGCTTAGATTCTATACTTAATCAATCTTATGAAAATATAGAAATTATTGTTGTTGATGATAAATCAACAGATAATAGTGTATCAAAAATCAAAAATTGGATAAGAAAAAATAAAAATTCTTTTAAGAATGATAATTATATAAAGCTAATACAACTACCTAAAAATGTAGGTTTCTCCGGTGCCGTGACATATGGACTATTTTTAGCTCAAGGCGAATATATAGCAATGCACGATGGAGATGATAGATCTCATAAAGATAGAATAAAAAAACAGGTCAGTTTTTTAAATGAGCATAAAGAAATAAGTGCTGTTGGTACTAATTATGCAACTTTTAATAAAGACGATCCTACACCAATATCTGAGCCAACTGGTATAGAATTTGGTGTAGATAATATAAAAGACGTATACTCAACAGGTCTTAACTGCGTTTGTCATGGTTCTTTATTGATTAAAGGGAGCGTATTTGATAGTATAGGTGGCCTTTCTAGAAAACTTGAAGGTGCCGAAGACTATGAATTTATCACAAAACTATTGCCATTTGGAATAGATAATATAGATGAAGAACTATATTATTATAGATTACATGAAAATCAACGTTCAAAAATATATTACGATATAAATAAATTTGCTATAGACGAAAAAGATTTAAAAGTTTTAATGGTCTTAGATAGCCTAAATATAGGCGGAACCGAAACTCATGTATATAGTCTTATTAAAGAGTTTTTAGGCAGAGGCATAAAAGTTTGTTTGTTAGCAGACCATGGACCTTATTCATCTGAATTCCTTAAATTAGGATGTACTATCTATAATATGGATTTTCCTCTTTACGTAATAAAAGATTCAGCAACTGAAAGCAGATATAAAAATAAAATAAAACAAATAATTTTAGCTGAAAATATAAATATAATTCACGCTCACCAGTCACCTTCCGGCGCGTTATGTATAGATATAGGCAAAGAGCTTGAAATTCCATGTATTTTTACCGTTCATGGACTTTACTATTACGATATTTTATATGATAGACTTAATTTATCTGACTCTGTAATAAGTGTTAGCCAACCTACTTATGATTGGCTACTTGAATATAACGTACAATCAACTGTAATTCCAAATTCTATAGATTTTGATAATTACGTTTCTAAAACTCCTAATTTATCCATAAAAGAAGAACTTGGTATTGATGAAGATGCCTTTACTATAGTTTATTGTTCTAGAATAGCTTGGAGTAAAACAAGGGTTGCTGAAAATTTATTAAGGGTTTGTCGTGACCTTGTTCGTATTGAAAATCTAAATCTACATCTAATTATCGTTGGCGATGGTCCTGATTTTAACCAATTAGTTGGTATAGCAAACAGAACAAATGCTTTATTAGGAAAAAAATGTATTCATCTAGTTGGTGGAAAAACAAATGTAGTTGATTATTATCTTAATGCTGATTGTATAGTAGGTACAGGTCGTGTGGCAATTGAGGCTTTTGCTTGTAAAAAGCCTGTTATTGCATCTGGTAATAATGGTTATTTCGGTATACTTAGCAATGATAATATTGAAAGTGCGTGGAGAGTTTATTTTGGTGACCATAAATCTATAAAATCTAATAATGCTTCATTCCTATATAACGATATTAAGTATGTATATGAAAATAAAGACGGACTTTCTGAATATGCTGAATCTTGCTATGACTGGGCTAGAAATTTTTTTGATATAAAATCTAATACAGATAGATTAATACGTGTTTACATGAATTCTCTTAAAAACTTTCATTAAAATGGAGCTGGTTAAATGAAAAAATTATTATATATTGGGTGGCTTGGACAAAACAACATAGGCGATGAGCTTATGTGGGATATATTCTTAGATCTATGTGAAAAACATGGTGTCTCTGAAAAATATAAAATAGTAAACAATTTTGAAGATAGTGATTTAAATAATTTGCCTACTTATGATGTTGTTGTTCTAGGAGGTGGATCCCTTTTACTTCCAGGCTATATAGAAATACTTTACAGAAGCTTTCAATCTGGTTCTAAAATATTCATTTGGGGAAGCGGATATGATTGGGCTGAAAAAGATTATATAGTGTCCCTAATAGAGGAAAATACCCCTGCATATTTATTCCCTGATGATAGTGAAATTATTTTACAAGAAATAATCCCTAACTGTGAATTTGTAGGTGTTAGAGGTCCTTTAACCTATAATTTGATAAAAAAATCATTTGTTGATATCAGTAAGCTAATAATTTCTGGCGATCCAGGATTTGCCTTACAAGAGCAACCTCTAGTAGATTATATGCCTATAACTACATTAGACCCTACAGATAAAATTGTTGCTGTAAACTGGGGTTCTAGTCTAAATAAAATTTATGGGAATGATGAAGATAGCGTATCTGATGAGCTTGCAAAAGTGTGTGATTATTTAATAGATAAGGGATATAAAGTTTACCTATATATTATGTGGGAACAAGACTTGAAACCTTTTTTAGATTTTTATAAAAAAATTAAACCTAGTAACAATTTAATTGTTGATACAAATATATATAGTGGTGGCCAGTTAATGAGTTTGTTAAAAAGATGTGAATTTTCTATAAATTTTAAGCTTCATGGAAATATAACATCTGCTGTCGCAAATACCCCTTTTATTTGTTTAGGATATAGATTTAAATGTTTTGATTTCGTAAAATCTATCGATTGCGATAAACTGATTGTATCTACAGATTCAAAAAAATTGTATGAAGATATTATAGATTGTATAAATTATATAAATAATAACTACGATGATATAAAAAATACTATTAAACATAATATTGATTCATATAAAGAGAAGATAGAAATACCTTTTAAAGAAAACTTATTCTAAATTAAAATAGCAAAGTTTAATTTATTAAACTTTGCTATTTTTTAATTTTATTTTAAATCAAAACTTTTTAAAATTTCTTCTTTTTCTTCTTTAAAAATTTCTACAGTTTTTATATGTGGATAATTAAGAACCATATTAAAACTATTACTTACATTTTTTTCATGTACAATCACTAGATAAGAATGTGTATCTATAACTTTATGAGTTAAATTTGCAGCTCCCCAATGGTCTGGCTCTGTATTATGTCTAAATCCAAAATAAAAATCATCTACAGTATATACTAAAGCGTAAAACGATGGCGAACCATGCTCCATCGATGCTAACCTATCGCCTTCTATTTCATACATATATCCATTTTTACATAATATGCATTCTAATTCTTCATAATATGGAGTTTTATACAATATATCAATATAATCTTTACTAAACATATTGTCACTATCAATTCTTATATGATAAATATAATCATATCCTTGTATTAGGCTATATATAGTTTCATCTCCATCAGATGTAAAAATTACGTTATCTGGTAATTTGTCGTATTTTGATAATGAATTAAATACTATTTCTTCAGTTTCTTTTGTGTATCTCATTATACATTTGAAATTTTGATTAGTTTGATTTTTTAAACTTCTCAAAGTGTATTTATTGAAAATTTCAATTCTATATTCAATCCATTCCTTAGTTTGAGATAATTTTTTAGAGTCATTATACACATCTTTAAATCCTGGCCAAAATGGATTTTCTGGTACATTAAATGGTATATCTATAACCATAATAATTTTATTTTCCATATCAAGTTACCTCTTTCATATTATATAAATATATAAAACTAGCTAGTTTTATATATTTATATAATATGAAATTAAAAACATTATGTTATTATGCACACCTCAAACTTTTTCATCATAATATTAAATATAACGACATTAAAATTCATGAAATAAGGGTGAAAATATGTTTAATAATAAGACAATTTTAGTAACTGGCGGCACTGGTTCATTTGGAAATGCTTTAATAAAAAAAATTATTAATTCAGATATAAAGGAAATAAGGGTTTTTAGTAGAGATGAAAAAAAGCAAGATGATATGAGAAGGTTATACAACAACGAAAAAATAAAATTTTACATTGGTGATGTAAGAGACTATGATAGCATTAATTATGCGCTAAAAGGAGTTGATTATGTATTTCACGCAGCTGCTCTTAAGCAAGTTCCATCTTGTGAGTTCTACCCTCTTCAAGCAGTAAAAACAAATATATTAGGAACAGAAAATGTTTTAAATGCATGTATAAGTAATGGAGTTAAAAAGGTTGTTTGTTTAAGTACTGACAAAGCTGCTTATCCTATAAATGCGATGGGCATATCAAAAGCAATGATGGAAAAAATAGCTATCTCTAAATCTAGACTATTAGACCCTCATGATACGTTAATTTGTATTACTAGATATGGAAATGTTATGGCATCTAGAGGTTCCGTAATACCTCTTTTCATAGAACAAATAGAAAATAAAAAAGATTTAACTATAACAGATCCAAATATGACAAGATTTATGATGAGTCTAGATAATGCAGTTGAACTTGTTTTATATGCATTTGAGCATGGTAACCAAGGCGATCTATTCATACAAAAATCACCTGCTTCAACTATAGAATGTCTATCAAAAGCTTTAATTGAGATATTTGATGCACCCGATATAAAAATTAGAACTATAGGAACAAGGCATGGAGAGAAGCTATATGAAACTCTAGCTACAAGAGAAGAACTTTCAAAATCTGAGGATTGTGGTTCTTACTATAGAATATTGGCTGATAATCGAGACTTAAATTATGATAAGTATTTTATATCTGGAAAAGATCATGTCTCTTATTTAGAGGATTATAATTCTCACAACACTTATAGATTGAGTTTAGAAGAAACAAAGGATTTATTATTAAGTCTTGATTTTATAAAAAATAAACTAAATTCATTTCCTAAATAAAGCAATTGAGTGAGGTTAAATTATGATAAAAGTAATGACTATAATTGGAACTAGACCCGAAATAATAAAATTAAGTAGAGTTATAAATGAACTAGATAAATATACTAACCATATACTAGTTCATTCTGGCCAAAATTATGACTATGAACTTAATGAAGTATTTTTTAAAGATTTAGAAATAAGAAAGCCAAATTATTTCTTAAATTCAGCAAAAGGTAATGCCATAGAAACAATTGCTGATATTTTAGTAAAAGTTAATGAATTATTAGATATAGAAAAGCCAGATGCAATTTTAATATATGGAGATACGAATACATGCCTATCTGTAATTGCTGCTAAAAAGAAAAAGATACCAATCTTTCATATGGAAGCTGGAAATAGATGTTTTGATTTAAGAGTCCCTGAAGAAATAAACAGAAAAATTGTAGACCACTTAAGTGATATTAATTTTACCTTAACAGAACATGCAAGGAAATATCTAGAGGCTGAAGGAATTCGACCAGAAACTATAATCAAATCTGGTTCTAGTATGAAGGAAGTATTTAAATATCATTTCGATAAAATTAATCAATCCACTATATTAGAATCCCTATCCTTAAACCCAAAAGATTACTTCGTAGTTAGTGCTCATAGAGAAGAAAACTTAGATATAGACGATAATTTTACACAACTTCTTACTTCATTAAATAAAATAGCAAACCATTATGATAAAAAAATAATATTTTCTACACATCCTAGAACTAAAAAAAAGATAGATCTTATGGAAGATCTAGAATTGGATCAAAGAATAGTTTTATTAAAACCATTAGGTTTTTTTGATTATATAAATTTACAATTAAATGCATATTGTACTTTATCCGATAGTGGTACCATAACTGAAGAATCCTCTATACTAGGATTTCCTGCAATAACTATAAGAAATTCTCACGAAAGACCTGAAGGTATGGATGAAGGTACCTTAATAATGAGTGGCTTAGACTACGATACAATACAAAACTCAATAGATATTGTAGTTGGTCAGTCTAATGATAACTGCATGAATATAGTAAAAGATTATGATACTGAAAATGTTTCAAAAAAAATTGTACGATGTATCGTAAGTTACATCGATTATATAAATAGAAATGTTTGGAATAAACACTAAGGAGGTGTTATATGCAAAAAGTATTAATATTTGGTGCCACGGGAATGGCCGGACATATGGTTACAATGTATCTATCTAAAATTAAAGAAAAATATACTATATACAATGTTTGTCATCATTCCAAACTAAATGAAGATAGTATAATATGTGATATAAACGACATTAATAAAATAAATAGTATAATTGGTTATATAAATCCAGATATAATTATTAACTGCATAGGCGTATTAAATAAATCCGCTGAACTAGATATTAAAAATACTATATATGTAAATACATTTTTCCCAAAACTACTAGATAGAATAGGTGAAATTAAAAATATAAAAATATTACATTTAAGTACAGATTGTGTATTTAATGGCTCTAAGGGAAACTATTCAGAAGAATCTTTTAAAGATGAAGACGGTATTTATGGATTAAGCAAAAACTTTGGAGAAATATATGGTAAGAATTCACTTACAATTAGAACTTCTATTATAGGCCCAGAATTAAAAAATGGAAGTGGATTGTTTAATTGGTTTATGCACCAAGAAGGAACTATAAAAGGTTTTACTAATGTGTATTGGAATGGCGTTACAACATTAGAACTTGCAAAGGTTATAGATAAAGCATTGGATTTAGATATACAAGGTATTTATAATATAGCTAATGAAACTAAGATTTCTAAATACAATTTACTAAATTTAATGAAAAGTGAATTTAATAAAGACAATATTGAAATAGAAAAATTTGAAGAAATTCATTGTGATAAAAGCTTAATTTCAGTAAAAAAAGATTTTAACTATAAAGTAAATCCATATGATGTTATGTTAAAAGATATGCATATTTGGATGGAAGAAAACAAACATTTATACAAGTTGTATTTTTAAAGTATTTATCCCCAATGAGTTTTATATTCTATTAAACTCATTGGGGATAAATTGTAATAAATTTAAAAACCTTGTACTATATACATGCTTTTTTATGTAATCCTAAATAAATTATAGAAACTATAATGGAAACAAAAAGGAGTCCAAGAAATAAAAAAGATTTGTTTATTTCATATACATAAGCTGATATAATAGGTCCAAACGCATATCCACATGACTCTGCTGCTCCTACAAATCCAAATACAATCCCTTTAATTCTAGGCTTATCTCCGAATTCAGATAATGAGCTTTGTAATGATGCATTCAAAAAAGTTGCACCTAAAAAATACACTATAATAATTGCAGTAAAAATTGGTATACTTCTTGTTAGCGCCAGTCCTAATAAACTTATATTCATAACAACAAATGATAAAAACAATTGCCTTTTATTCCCTATTTTATCACTTATCCAGCCTGCAATAGGTGCCCCTACTCCAAATACGATTAAGTATATAGATATTATTGCAGATGTATACGATGTTGTTGCTCCTAATACATCTCTTCCATAAAAATGAAAAAGCGCAACAACACAACCATATATAAAATCTCCTAAAAATGCAATGGTACCTAAAACCAATATCTTATATCCAAGTTTAAATTTCCTTATTTCTGAAAATACATTACTTGATTTGCATCCTCTATTTGTTTTTGTGTTAAAACTATAATTTTTTCTTTTTATTCTTAGTTTTACATATATTAAAGATATTAATATTATTATGGATGATATATAAAATGATAAATTATAGTTACCTGTCTTTGAAACTATAAAACCTCCTATAGCTGCTCCAATTCCTCCTCCAAAAGTAAATACTGCTGAAGCCATTCCTGTACTTTCTCCTCTTTTTTTTAAATCTAGAGATCTTGATAAAATTGAAAATGTAGCTGGTGCAGCCATACCTAATATAGCTCCCTGAATTATATATATCCATCCAGATATCAATTGAGATTTATTTAATGTATATGAAAAAGGTATAAATACCATTAGTAAAATAGCTATCATTAGAACTAATTTATCACCTATAAAATCAGATATAACTCCAAAAGGCATTTGAACTATAGCTTTGCTAACTCCGTATAAAGAAAGTATTGTTCCTACCATTACAGTGGTTAATCCTAGTGAGCTTAAGTACAATGGTATTATAGGAATCATAACACTATAACCTATCCCAAAAACGAACCTATAAGTACAAAATGTCCTTAGTTCTTTTTTGGTAAATAGAACACTACTCTTTAGCATTTAAATCATTCTCCTAGAATTTAATTTTAATTATACTTTATTATATTCCTACATATAAAATCTATTCACATAGGGCTTTCTTTAGAGAATTTATTCAATAACTATATATATCTCTTCAGTAACTTTACAATATATAACTTCATATAATAATATTAATTATTTATTTTTTAAACTTTATTAACAAAGGTATGGTGTAAAATGTTTAATGATATTTCAATTATAATTCCATATAAAGAAAGTACATCTGAAAGATCTAAAATTTTTGAATTTGTAATTAATAGATATAAGTCTTTAATGCCTGATGCTGAAATATGTATTGGTTGTAATGAAGGTGTATTTAATCAAGCTAAATCTTTAAATGAAGCAATAAAAAAATCTACTAGAAAATATATCCTTTTCATGGATAGTGATGTATTAATAAATCCTGATACTGTTGCTAAATGTCTTGAGATGATAGAAATTTATGATGTGGTGTTTACACATGATTTATTAATAAGACTTACGCCTGAGTTTTCTAAACATATAATGGATAATAATGTTTTAATTCTCAATCAACGCTTAGAGAATTTCGCGGGTCAATATTTCCACTATCCTTTGAACTCTATTTGTATGATAAGAAAAGAACTATTAAATAAAACAGGTTGCTTTGATGATAGATTTGAAGGTTGGGGACATACAGATACAGCTTTTAGAGCAGTTTTATTAGCTGCTACTCCTAATGTAACCACTTTAAAGTTCCATACAATATATCACCTACATCATAGCTATAATCCTGATTTTAAAAACGACACACATTTCAATAATAACTCAAAAATTTATGAAGAAAATTACACTCCTTCTAAAATTTCTGAGACTATGAAATATTTAGCAGAGAAATACAAAAATTCATAAAAACTTATTATAAAAAGCTCTATTAAATTTAATAGAGCTTTTTATAATTACTTTATTATTTATCTAAATAAATAGGTGGATATTTTACGTTTTTAAGTTCATCATGCTTTACTAATTCATGACCGTCCTTTAAGTCATGTATCTGAAATAGTACTTTGTTTATATATAAAGCATAGTAATCGTCACTATAAAAATATTGATATTTATAATTAGGATCATTTTTATAAGATACCTTATAAAGAATTCCATCATAACTTGCTATTTTTGCTTTTTCTTTCGTAATTTTACTTATATCATCTTTTGAAACCCCCTGCGCTTCCATATATTTATTAATATATTTTTCTGCTTCATCCCAAGGCTTAAAGTTATTATTATATATATAAAAACCCGTAAATCCTATAATTGATAATAAAAAAATAGCCATATATTTTTTCATATAGACCTCCTTGTTTTAATAAAAGTTCCTTTATTTAAATTCAATATAATGAACTTTAAATGTGTTATAAGTTTTCTAATATACTACGACTTTGAGATATCGAAGTCATAGTTACATCTTAATTGTAAAGTTTTAATGTATTTACCAGATTTATTAACTTTAACAACTTGAACCGGTATAACATCTTTATAGGGAAGTTCTACAAGACGATCTTCTTCATTAAATGTTTTTTCAACTTTATTAAAGAATTCTTTCTCTGTTAATCTAGTATTAGTTAACGACTTAAATATGTTATATGTAGCTTTAATATATTTATCATTTTCATCTAATTTCATATTTTCTGGATATTCTTTAACCCAAAAAATATCTATTATAGACTTTCCTTTTTTATAGTCTTCATACATAGAATAATATAGACTTTGAATAGATTTTGTAGGAGGACTTTCAAAACCGCCTAGAGATAATACGAAACTCCCGTCTGGATTTGAATCAGCAATACTAAGTCCACTATCTATTATAGATTTTGATATCTTTTTAGATAAATCTTGTTTAACTTCATACAATCCATCTCGGGTATTAGTTTTTTCTGAGTAATTTTCAAAAAACTCAATAGTTTCGTTTTCTTTATTTTTTTGAGTTTCAACTTCAATTAAGTTTTTTGATGAATCATCTGAATGTATACATCCTACCATTAAACCTACACTTAAAACTAATATCATAGATAATATAGATTTTTTTACTTTCATATAATTTCTTCCTCCATTATATTTTTACTTCTCAAATAGTTATTAATCATAAACTCCTTAAACATAAAAAAGGGACGTTACCTTCTGTTAAAAGATAACATCCTCTTTTTTGAGCATCAATATATATGACCCAACTAGTAGGTTAATCGACTCAACTGTCAGTATTTTGATTGAGTGGTATGTATATATTTATCATAAATTTATTTTTTTCATCTTCAAATAATATTTCTCCATTGTATTTTTCTAAAGATGATTTAATACTTTGAATTCCAATTCCATGCATGAATTTATCTATTTTATCAGTTAATAATATATCTTTATAAATTTTAACACTATTAACTTTACTATTTTCACATTTAATTATAAAAAATGATTTTATTACAGTTCCTTTAATTCTGATATACTTATCAATCTTTTCATCACTTATTTTATCACATGCTTCTATTGCATTATCTAAAATATTATCAAATATGCTAGATACATCTATCGGTTTTATAAAGTTAACTTTTGAAAAGTTTATATCACATGTAAAGTTAATTCCTTTATTTGTACATAATTTGCTTTTTTCATTTATTATAATATCAAGTATCATATTACCTGTATTGTAAATAAATTTAAACTCTTTAATTTCATCATTTAAATTACTAATATATTCATCAACTTCTAAACTATTATTTTTAAGATTATCTATACAACAAATATGATTATTTATATCGTGATAAAGTTTTTTAACCTTCATATGAGATTCTTGAATGCTCAAATAATATTTATATTGCATGTCTAACTTGTTTTGCATTAGTTCATTCTGAGTTTTTAATTTATTTTCTTTTAATATTTGTCTAAATAATAATATAAGAACTATACTACTAGCTAATATTAACTTTGGAGTTAAAAGAAAATCAAATACATATTTTTCTGAATATAATTTGCCAAATTTCTCAAACTTGTAAAATATATAATTTCCAACTATACTGATTGAGTTAACTGATAAAGCAAATAATAAGTATATATAGTTTCTTTTTTCGCTATCAAATAATTGTAACCGACGATTTAAAAACCTAATTGTATTGTAGGTAAATAAAATAACCAAATTAATAGATATATCAACTTTTAAACGTTCAAAGTTAGATACTAAAAGTGCCCCTTCAGATGAAATAACACTACCTGTAATTATAAAAAATAAAACCCTTTCTAATAGATAATTCTTAATCAAATCGTAATATACATTAAATAAACAAAATAAAAGTATATATTTAACATATCCTATCTTATAAAAATAATTATAGTATATTCCAAAAACAATGAATAATATAGCATCAATTAAATTATTGCTATTATTACCACTAATTTGATCTATATTATAGAATCTAGCTATAATATAAATTAATAACAATAAAATATAGAATACAATTTTTTCATTTTCTTTTCCTTCTTTTTTATAAGTTAATATACCTTTTAGTATAAAAAAACGTATAAATATTGATAAAATCAATAATAATTCTTGTGTAAAATTTAGCATATTATATCACCAAGAAATTTTAGGAATTTAGTCTTAACATCTTTATATCTATATCTACTAACAGGTATTTCTTCTCCACTTTCCAATATCGCAATATTTGACTTTATATTTTCTACATAATTTAAATTAACTATAAAGCTTTTATGACATCTTACAAATTGGTCTAAATTTAAATCTTTTTCTATTTTTTCTAAACTGTATCTTACTTCGAAATTTTTGTTTATAGTATGTATTAGCATGTCCTTTTTTTGGACTTCTATATAAGTTATTTCATTTGAATTAATCTTATATGTATTAGACTTATTCTTTATTATTATATAATTATGTTTATTTAATTTGATTTCTTTAATACATGTTAATAAATGTTTCTTTAACTCTTCGAAATTTATAGGTTTTAATAAGTATCTGTAAGCTTTTACCTCATACCCGTCTTGTACATAGTCTATTAAAGATGTTATAAATATTATTTCCATTTTACTTCCTAATTGCCTAATTTTTCTCGCAACATCCATCCCATTAATATTGTCCATTTTTATATCTAAAAGTAAGATATCTACATCTTTTAAATTAGCTTCTAATAGTTCTTCTCCAGAGCAATATTTGCTTACTTCATGTTCTATATTTTCTTTATCTAATATAGTTTTAATGTAGTTTTCTATTAAAAGTCGCATCTCTAGTTCATCTTCACAAATTGTTATTTTAATTATAATCCCCTCCCCCTACACTTTTATCTATTAAGTAATTTTACCTCATATTAAAGGTCTTTTTAAATAAAATTAAGTCTACTATTAAAATAACGATTAGATACATACTTACTGCTAATCCCCCTATAAATGAAATAAGTAAATGAATACCTCCCATAATAAGTATTAAAAACATCATTAAGTAATCCTCTACTATTCCTTCATTTTTTTTAAGAACATTAATTGGTCGAGAAAAAGGCATCCCTTTATCTAGTGTTTTAAATGTGATTATTATGATAAATACTGCAACTAAAAATGTAATTATTATATGTGGTATTATAATAAATTTATAAAAATATATAAAGACTATAGATTGAATTAAATAAAGTGGAAGTATTAAATTAGCCAAGCAAGCTTTAATAGATGCCTTATGTACATTCATTTTATTTTTTATATTTATTGTTTTATATATGTATGATGCTTTATAGTTTTTAGAATACTTTAGAACTATCATTATTTTAGGAATTATCACTAAAGAAAAATATAAAAACATATACATATATGAACTTATGTATTTTTCATTCTTGTCAAAGATCATATATATCGGGTATACATAGTAAAGTCCAATAGTTGGATAGACTTTATTTTTAAAATCTCTATCCTTTTTCATTATATTAGAAATAAAGTTGAAAAAAATTCTCTCTTCTTTATCTTTACATATAATTTTGCTTATTGTCATTGTAACATCATGCTTTTTTATATTTTTACTATAGCTTTCATCACTAAGCTTTTGAAGTTTGTTTTCAAATAATGGGGTAAATCTTATATATATTAAAATTGATATTATAGGTATCACAAAAGCTAAAAAAGAAAGTATCCCCAATGTTCTATTTATATTTCCTGTTGTTATTATTTCAAGTGGAGCTGCAAACCAAAAAGGTGGTAAAATATAGGTTGCTATCCCTAAGTCAACGTTATTAAATATATTTATGCTTTGTGATATATTAATTACGAATATATATGCAACGCTAAATACCATTGTAACTATAATCTGTATAATACTAATTACATCTTTAAGCCTTTCTCCCTTGAATAGTTTTAATATAAATAAATAAACTAGTCCAGATAGAATTATCATAAAAATATCTATAAGTAATATTTCTATTAAAAATACCAAAGAAAAAATTAAGCCATACTTTATTGATGCAATTATTGCAAACCCACTTAATGATATACTTATGCTTATCATATATATTAAAATATGAGTTATTTTAGATGCATTTAATGTTTTTAGACTTATACCTTTTGTAGCTAATATCCCTTTATCTTTTATATCTAGTATTACAGATGAAAAATCTGATATAAATGTTGTAATCATAAAAAACATAAACATAGAAAAGTATAAAGCCATAGCTGTGAATATATTTTGGCTGTTTATTATAATAATCATCATACATAATCCAATAATTGCATATACTATTTGCATTATTCTATATTGATTTGAAGATTCTTGATATTGATTATTATTTAACAAATTAGATGTTTTCCTGGAATCTATAGTTAACTTTGTACTTAGTATTAGTCTCATATCATCATAATCAACTCCTAATTTTTCATATAAAAATCTAAATTTATCAAGTATCTTTAGCGAAATAAAATTTTGCATAGCCTACACCTCTTTTAATATAGATATAAATTTTTCGGCAAGTTCTTTATGTTCACTAAAGCCTGTAAGTTGATTAAATATTTGTTCTAGAGATTCTTCATGCACACGTTCTTTTAAGTCATTAAAGTTACCATCTGCAACTATTTCTCCATTATTTAATAACACTATTCTGTCACTTATTTTTTCTACAACTTCCATAATATGTGATGAGTAAAAAATTGTCTTACCTTCTTTTTTCAAGCTTATCATAATTTCTTTTATTATCATTACACTATTTGCATCTAACCCACTTAGCGGTTCATCCAAAAATAGTATATCTGGATTGTGTATTAAGCTTGAGATTATAACTACCTTTTGCTTCATACCCTTTGAAAAAGATCCAATTCGTGAGTTATATGCATCTTGTATGCCTAAGACATCCATCAGTTCGTATGCTTTTTTATCTGCAGTATCGTATTCTAACCCATAAAGCTGACCTATAAATGTTAAATACTCTCTCGCAGTTAAACATTCATACACTTCTGCCATCTCTGGTACATAACCTATCTTTTTTTTATATTTTTCATCTCCAGTTGATATGTCTTCTCCAAAAACCTCAACTACACCTGTATAACCCTCAACTAGTCCTAAAATTATTTTGACAGTTGTACTTTTCCCAGCTCCATTTGGCCCTATATATCCTACGATACTCCCCTTGTCTATCTCTAAATCTATACCTTTTAAAACTTCTTTCCCTTCGAAGTTTATTTTCAAATTTTTTATAAATATTGCCTTATCCATAACTGCTCCCCTTAGTACTTTTTATTTTACATATTTTTCCAAATTATACCATATAGATTATTTTCATTCAAATTTCAAAATTGTTTCTTTTTTAGATGGTTTTTTCAATTAGTAATTAAAATTGCTCACATTAAAAAGAGATATTAGACTATATTTCTAATACCTCTTAATCAACTTTATAATATATCTTACTACAAATAAATCAGTATAATATATATATATTTATTGCTATGATATAATCCACATTTAAGTAAAAATGTATTGACTATTTAGCCAATACATTTTTATGGAGTCTCAATTGTAGAGTATATTTTAAAGTTTTCACAATTTAGTACATCACTTACAATATCTTTATAAAAATCACGCTCATGACATACTAAAATCAAACTGCCTTTATACTCTTTTAATGCTTTTTTAAGTTCATTTTTTGCATCTATATCTAAGTGATTTGTTGGTTCATCTAAAATTAATATATTACTTGGTCTATTCATAAGTTTACACAGTCTAATCTTTGATTGCTCTCCTCCGCTTAGTATACTTATTTTACTATCTATATGCTCGTTAGTTAGCCCACATCTGGCTAGCATACTTCTAATTTCATATCTATTACACTTATAAAATTCATTCCATATTTCTTCCAAAGCAGTATTGTCATTTTCTATTTTTATTTCTTGTTCAAAATATCCTATTTCTTGATGTTCTCCAATTTTTATATTTCCACTTATAGGTATATTAATTCCAATTAGACTTTTTAATAAGGTTGTCTTTCCTATTCCATTTGAACCAATTATGGCTATCTTTTGGCCTCTTTCCATTTTTATATTTATAGGCTTACTTAACGGCTTATCGTACCCTATAATTAAATCTTTTGTCTCAAATATAAGCTTTGCTGATTCCTTAGATTCCATAAATTTAAATTTTGGCTTTGGCTTATGTTTTGCTATTTCTATTCTATCAATTTTATCTAGTTTTTTTTGTCTAGACTTTGCCATGCCACTTGTTGATGCCCTTGATTTATTTTTTGCAATATATTCTTCAAGCTTAGAAATTTCCTCTTGCTGTCTATTATAAGCGGCCCTTAATTGAAGTTTATTGGCTTCATATGATTTCATAAAACTTTCATAATTACCCACATATCTTGTTAGTGATTTATTTTCAAGATGACATATTATATTTACAACACTATTTAAAAAATCTAAATCATGTGATATTAATATAAATGCATTTTCATAAGATTGTAGATATTTTTTTAACCATTCTATATGATTTTCATCTAAATAGTTTGTAGGTTCATCTAATAGTAATATATCTGGTTTCTCTAAAAGTAATTTTGCTAATAATACTTTAGTTCTTTGACCTCCACTTAATTTTGAAACATCTTTGTCTAAGCCAATATCTCTAAGGCCTAAACCAAGTGCTACTGATTCTACTTTTGAATCTATACTATAAAATTCATTCTTAATTAAAATTTCTTGTAGATCATTAGTTTTTTCAATAGCTTTCGTAATTTCTCCCATATCCATTGAAGCCATTTGATTATATATATTATTAAGTTTACATTCCATATCAAATAGATTATGAAATGCTTCCTTTAAAGTATCTCTTATAGATTTTCCTTCTTTAAGATGAGTGTGTTGGTCTAAATATCCAACATTTATTTTGCTACTCCAATGTATATTTCCACTATCAGGTATTATTTTATTGGTGATTATATTCATAAAAGTTGACTTACCTTCACCATTTGCTCCCACAAGTCCTACATGTTCTCCTTTTAATAATCTAAAATATATACCTTTAAATATATCTCTATCTCCAAACCCATGGCTCATATTTTCAACTGTTAAAATGCTCATTTTCATTCCTCGTTTCTTGCATTAATTTTCATATTAAAATCATAACATTTTAAAATATAGTAACCAAGTTTATAAATACTTCTGTAATAATATAGACTTTTTAAGTTATACAAATAGAAAGTGTCTCAAATAATTATAAAAATCATTTGAGACACTTTCTATTTATATAATTTGTTTTTCTTGTCTAATAATTCTTCTAATACTATTTTCAGTAAGGTAGTAGTGCTTAGTAAGTTCTTTAATAGATATACCTTCTTTATACTTGTTAAAAATCTCTATATTTCTTTTCTTTAAATCATTCTTACTTCCACTATTCTCTCCCCAAGATTTTTTGTTACTAGACTTTCTAGGTATATATAAATATCCACCATCTATATATTCTTGAATTAATTCAATAATATCTTCAGGTAATATATTTTGTGCTTTTTCGTATTTCATGATTCTCGCTCCTATTTACTTTTTAGTTCGTAAATAATTAAGCAAAGACTGCACAAAACAACTTAACCGAATTTAATCTCGGCTCCGAACAAAGTTTAGTTCTGTATATATATTACAGTCTTTGCATGGAGCCAGAAACAATAACTAGTTTATTCTGCATGAATAACACCCCTTTATATTAATAATTTATATTTTTATATTATGCATAGAATACATCACATAAATTATATCATCTGTATTGGTAGTATTCAAAGGTCATAAATAATTCTGTATTAAATTTGACCATATAATACTTAGTTTTTATATATAATTGTACACTCCATAAAGTTAGAATTATATATAAAAACTTCAAAAATAATATAAAATATGATTCAGATATCTAAAATTTAAAATCAGTGCTTCTTACAAAATTAATCTACTAACTTCCAAAATCCTGTTTTAGGTGTTACAAATAATTCATTTCCATCAAACTCTTTATATTCAGTACATCCTCTTTTTAATATTTTTTGTACTATAAAACTTGACTCAGCCATTCCCGAATGTATCAGCATTTTAGCTAATTTCCCAAATCTCATTTCTCCATTTTCTTCTAATATATCTATTATCTTAGCTTGTATTTCCTGTATTTGCTGTTTAGTATACTCCATGATCTATCTCCTTTAATCTTATCTTTATATCTATATTAACAAAATACCTATACAAATTAAAGTTTAAAGTTCTATCTAATCCCGAACATCCTAGAAAGTTCTCTAAATTCCTAATCTTTTGAGTCCATTTATCAAATATATCTAAATATTTCTTGCTAATTCATAAGCATCCCAAATAGCATACATTATTATTAATTTAGAGGGAGTCGTAAATACGCCCCTCTATTTCTGTTATTTTAGTATATACGCTTTAACTATTATCTAATTTTTTCTATACTTTTTACTTTTCCATCGCCTATAGTTACAACTATATCAGCCATTTTTGCTATTTTTTCATCATGAGTTATCATGACTAAAGTTTGATTAAATTCCTTTACACTCATGCAAAGCATGTCCATAACTTCTTTACTAGTTTTACTATCTAAGTTTCCAGTAGGTTCATCCGCAAATATTATAGAAGGTTTGTTCGCAAGTGCTCTAGCTATTGCTACTCTTTGTTGTTGACCTCCTGAAAGTTCATTTGGAAATTTATTAATTTGACTTGAAATACCTAGCTTTTTTATTAAAGTATTTATATACTCTTTATCTTCTTTTTTTCCATCCACAGATACAGGAAGAATTATGTTGTCATATACATTTACAACTGGTATTAGATTATAACTTTGAAATATAAATCCAAATTCTTCTCTTCTTATCTTTGATAGTTTATCATCATTCATAGTATAAATATCTATATCATCAAGATACACATTTCCTGATGTTGGTTTATCAAGCCCCGCCATGCAGTGTAGTAATGTACTTTTGCCTGAACCGCTTGGACCTATTATAGCTGTAAATTTATTAGGTTCTATTCCCAAATCTATGCCATTCAATGCATATACTTTATTATCTTCTTTTCCATATATCTTTTCTATATTTTTTATAATTAATTTTTTCATAACTCTCTGCTCCCTCATTGTTACTTTATACTCTTTTTAAATTTAATCATTTTCTGAAATTCCTTCTGTTATTGATATTCCTTCTATCTTATCTTTAGATACATAGACTGAAACAAATCCTATAATTATAAATATTGTAAATAATATAAGTATTTGGTTCCAAGGCACATTAAATTCTATAGTTCTTTCAAAGCTTCCTTCCATAAGACTTTTATTAGCATTTGAAATTCCTATATAATGATATACAGTTGCAATTATAGCACCTATTGTAGATGCAACAATTCCATAAAATTGACTTTCTATTATCAAAGTTTTTTTAATATCCTTAAGACTCATCCCTAACGCCCTTAGTGTTGATATCTCTTTTTTTCTTGCAATAATATTACTTCTCATAATAAAAATACTATTGACAGAAAGTATAAGTAAAATTAAACATTGATATATTACAGTAAGCCTATCTTCTGAACTTTGTTGTGCTCCAACAAGTTTCATATCTTCACCTTTACCCGCTATTGAAGAAAATGCATAATTTTTTGTTAGTTTCTCTAATCTTTTTTCAACTAAATCTACCTCACCTTTTTCAGTCATTACATAAATCTTATTATAATCCTTTTGATTCGTTAATTCTCTATAATCATCTTCTCTAAATATTACTTGTGCTCCATTTGCATCAACATTTCCATCTTGAGATGCTGCATAAACTTCTTTCATAATAGCACTAACCTCTACTTTAAAAGTTTCATACTTTTTAATTCCCTCTTTATATACAGGTAGTTTTACATATATAATGTCCCCAACATTTACATCATCAATGACCTCTGCTTCAAACGAATGAGTAACTTGTGAATTGGTGTTATTTACTAATATAACCTTTTTATATGGTCCAACTTTAGCATCTATCAAATTTTCCCCTTCTTGAATAAATGAACCTCTAATTTTTAACATATCATCGCTATAACCTCTTATAAGAAGTGGATACTCATTATTATGTTTATCTTTATACAGGTCAGTATTTCTGTTTAATTCTTCTTGATAAGCTTTAGATATTTTATCTTTAGAAAGTAAGATATGTCCGTCAGGATTATAAAAGTTTGGTTCTACACTTTGCACTCCTTCTATATTTTTTATATCTTCTATCATAACATTATCAACTTTATAAAATAAATTTTCTGACCCATTATAACTACCACTCACAGTTTTATCTACGCTTCCATATGACATTCCCCAGATACCACCAGTTATACCTTCCTCTATGTTGGTTTTCAATGTCTCTTTTAATGCACAGCTACATATAAACATTGTTCCAACCATTGTAATTGCAAGAATTGTTATAATAGTTCTAGTTTTATTTCTCCATATATTCCTAATCGCAATACTTCTAATTATGTTCTTTTGTCTTCTAGTTGTATTATTATTATTTTTCTTTGATTTTTTCTTATATTTTTCACTAACCTTTATTGAATCAATTATAGACATCTTTATAGATTTTCTAACTACTATAAAACTACTTATAGCTACTGATAATAATGAAACTATAAAAGAGTAGGCTATACTTAGACCTTGTATAGTTAATCTAGAACTATGACCATATACTAATCTTACTCCAATATATGACACAATCATCCCAAATAATATACCTATTACCGTCCCTAAAACTATATAAATAAGACTTAACTGTACAAACATAGTCTTTATTTTCTTCCTTGACATACCAATTGATCTCATAAGTCCTATTTGAATTGTCATATCTTTAAGAATAATATTAAAAATATTATATATTACAAGACTAGATACAATAACTAAAAGAATTATTTTCTTGATATTTTCTATATTATTTTTAGATATATCTTTGAAAAAATTAGCTGCACTAACTTCTGCATTTTCATAAAAATAGCTATCATTAAGACTAAGATTTAATTTCTTTTCCATCCTATTTAAAAAGTTAGATGTATTTTTTTCAGACTTAAGAAATATTGTTCCTTTATATGTATCTTTAGTTTTTATAGGTAACTTAGCTTCTTTATATACAAAAGCTTGAGTCTTAATACCACTTATTGAGCTAGATAGAGAACTATAATATCTATCTGGTTTTTCAATTAATCCAACAATTTTAAATGTTTTGTTTTTACTATCTACCTTGTTTATTCCATTGACATCAGCATAATTATTCATTAACAACATATCGATATTCTTATTTAATGGGTTACTTATTCCCATTTGTTCTGCAGCTTCTTTTTCTATAACTATTTCCCCATCTTCTCTTGGTTCTCTTCCTACCATCTTATAATTAAGTGAATTTATAAAATTTTCATCATAAGAATTTAAATCTAACTTAACCCCATTTTCTTTATTGACTATTTCACAAAAATATTTAACTTTACTTGCATTTTTCACTTCATTGTCGGTTTCTAATTGTTTGACTTTATCTATATTAATCCTTTCAAACCATACTTGATAATCACCATGTAAATCTTTCGCTTCTTGTATTTGAGAATCATACCCCGAATCTCTAATTACATTCATAGAGAAAATAAGCATAACTGCAAGTGCAATACTTGATAATAGTGCTATAGTTTTTCCTTTCTGTTTTTTCATATAAGATATTGCTAATTTAAATGTAATCAAATTTTCACCCCTTCTTTCTTGTATTAAATACTTTCATCAAAATATTTGTATCACTATGTTACATAAGTTATCCACAAATATTCGTTAATCATAAATTTCTTAAGCATAAAAAATGTTACCTTCTTCATCATCAAAGGTAACATTTCTAAAATTCGTATTCAATATAAGTCCGACAAGTGGTATTTTTTTACGGACAACTGTCACGTTAATCGAATATTTTTATTAAATTTTCACTCGAATGGTATATGAATACTAGTTATAAATTTAAACTCACTATTCTTAATTTTTAATTCTCCATTATACTTTTTTATTGAAGATTTTATACTATCTACACCTATTCCATGAAGAAATTTATCTTTTTTAGAAGTTAAAATCTTATTATTTCTAATTATTACTTTATTTGTTTTGCTGTTTTCACATCTTACAACATAATAGTTCTTTATAAAAGTGCCTTTTATAGTTATATATTTTTCTATATTATTATCATCAATTTTATTACATGCTTCTATTGCATTATCGATTAAATTTGAAAATATACTACTTATGTCAATCATATCTATGAATTCACATTTACTAAAATCTATACCTACATTAAAATCTATATTATTTTTTATACATTCTTTACTTTTTTCATATAATATAATATCTAATAAAGCATTTCCTGTATTATAAATATTTTTATTATTTTTCACTTCATCTTCGATATTGTCAATATATTCATTTACGTCTTCACTACTATTTTTTAGTGATCTTATGTTTTCCATATGATTATTCATATCATGGTATACTTGTTTCATTTTTTCTTGTGATTCCTTAACCATTAAGTAATATTTATATTGCATATCTAATTTTTCGTTTACAATTTCTCTTTTTGCTTTTTCTTTTTCTGATTTTATAGAGTTAATAAATATAGATATCAATATTATATTTATTATGAATAAAATATAGGGGAATGTACTTTGCATAAAACCTGAAATTACAATAGTATCTAAAAGATGAGTATATTCTATATTATTCTTTACTACTATTGAATATAAATCCCCTATTTTTTCATCTGATATATTTAAAAATAAAATTATAACTACATTAACTGGTATTGTTAAAATAATACATATATAATACTTTTTATCATTATATATCTTTTGTAGTCTATCAAAAAAATAGATGCCTATAAAAATAATAATAAAGTTTATTGCAATATCTAATATTATCATGTGAATAGCTTCATACTTAAGTGAGCACTGTAAAATCCAATATATACTACACTCTATCAAAATATAAGATAGACTATACATAATAGAGTTAATAATAGATTCTTTCATATCAATTTTATAAGTAATTTTACATATCAATGATAAAATTGAAATTATTACTATTAAAATCTGTAATACAACAACTCCAAAAGGCATACCATCTTTAATTAAAGCTATTAATAATATTAAAATTAATATAAAGCGAATATTAGTTTTGATGTTATAGGCATAACCTCTTTTATTCATCAACATAAAAAATAAAACTATAAATATAACCATATTTATCCTAGCTAGAACATAATAAAAATCTAACATAATTTCTCCTCTATCAACTCAAAAAATTTCTCTTTAGTTTCCTTAAATCTATATCTACTTACAGGTACTTCTTCACTAGTTTCAAGTATTGCAAGATATTGTTTTATGGATTTTACGTGATCTAAATTAACTAAAAAACTCTTGTGGCATCTAAAAAATCTACTACAATCTATATCATTCTCTAAATTGCTCATTGTTCCCTTTGTTTTATAAGTTTTAGTTAATGTATGTATAGTTATATTTTCTTTTTGAACTTCTATATAAGTTATTTCATTTACATCTAATTTAATTTGATTTCCCTGTTCCTTTACTATAATATATTTATTTTTTATATCTACTTCTTTAATACAGTTTATTATATTAGCTTTTAATTTCTCATATTTTACTGGCTTTACTAAATATCTATAAGCTCTTACCTCATAGCCTTCTAGTGCATATTCTATCAAAGATGTAATAAATATAATTTCTACCTTATTGTCTAAAAGCCTAATTTTTCTAGCTGTATCCATCCCATTAATTTCACCTAATTGTATATCTAATAAAACTATATCAAAATCTTTAGAGTAATTTTCAAGTAGTTCTTCTCCTGAACTAAATATATCTAATTTATATTGTAATGAAAGACTTTTAAACGCTTCATTAATATACCCTTCTAGTAACTCTTGTTGCTCTTTTTCATCTTCACAAATTGCTATCCTAATCATAATACCCCCTTATGTCTTATAGAAGATTTCAATTTATCTATATACGTACACTTTAGGATAACATTTTTAAATCATTTTTATCAATACTCAAGTATAAGTAGTGTTACTTAAGCGTAAAAAAACATACTGAATAAAATTCAGTATGTTTTTTAATTCTATATAAGTAAATATAAAGTTTTATATACTACAATATCCTATAACTTCATAGTCTTCAGGTATATTATAATCTTTATCTATTTTATCTACCTTCCATTTTAAGTCAAATAGAGTTGTATCTATTATTAACCCGAAATATAACATAGCTATTCCAGCATCGATCCCTCTCTCATAATTACTAGTAAAATCATCTTTTTTAACTGCTAATATAATATTCCCACCATCTATTATAAATCTCCATGGTTGTCTATTAAGAGTTGATGGTGCCATTCTAGCATATCCAAATGCATCAAGAAGCCCTCTTTCTTCTAGCTCATCTATACTTGTATTTATTCCCCATTTATCCATATATACAAGTTTTTCTACTCCTAATCTTTCTGATCCACTCTTATTTTTAATATTTTTATCAATTCCATAACCTAACGCTATAATCGCAGTTACCTCTTTATTTGATGAAATATCTAATTTTTCTTTTATAATATCACTATTATTGAAAGTTACCCAACATGAGTCAATTTCTAAATCCCTAGCTTTTAAGATTAATCTTTCTCCTATATATCCGCTATTTTCAATGTATCCCTGTTTAACATCTGATAGTATAACAGCGTAACTAGGAGCTTTTATCATATGTCCATTGTACCCCGCTATATTCTCTAACTTTTCATAAGTTTCCTTGTTGTCAAATATTTTTAACTCTATATCCACTTCAGGTAATAATTTTTTAGACTTTTTTATGTAACTTTCTATTTCATTAAAATATTTTGATTCTATAGCTTTCTCTTTAAAATCTCTTACTGACTTTCCATCTAGTATAAGTTTTTTGTAATTCATATAGATCCCCCTTTTAAATTCATTTATATACTTATACCCACTTTCTATTTAATATAATTATTTTTTCAGAAATTTCTTAAATTAACCTTTTAAATCTACCTTTTTTATTAAAACATCGTAACCTGTATACGCAAGCGCTAAAGCTCCTATAAGTAGTCTTTCATGTGCAAAAGGCGTTATAGTAGCATCTGCCATGTTTACACTATGACCTGTTACATTAAAATTAGATATTCCTATATAAGGATGTATTGTAGGTGTTTTATGACTTACATTTCCTATATCACTTGAACCTGTATCTTTTGATTCATAAATATCTTTTATACCAAGTTTTCTTAAGTTTTTACTAAAAGCCTCTGACAAACTCTTATTAGTTTTTAAATTATCATTAGGTAATTCATATCTTGTCATCTCTAGTTTTGAACCCGTCATAAGCGCAGCTCCTTGTGCAATATTTTTTACTTTTACTAATATATCATCTAGTATTTCTTTTGTAGATGCTCTAAAGTAAAATTGAGCTATAGCTTTATCTGGAACAATATTTGCAGCTACGCCTCCATTAGTTATAATTCCATGTATTCTAACATCTGGAGTGACATGTTGTCGTAAAGCATCAATTCCATTGAATAACTGAATAACACTATTTAAAGCATTTATTCCATCTTGTGGACAAGAAGCCGCATGTGCAGTTTTTCCTGTATAAGTAAATTGTAATGGATAAAGCGCCATAGATGTCCCACTTTCTATAGTTTTATCTGATGGATGAACCATCATTGCAACATCTAGTTCATCAAATACTCCCTGTTCTGCAAAAATAACCTTAGCTCCATTAGTTTCTTCAGCAGGGGTTCCATATACTATAATCTTACCACCAATCTCATTTAAAACTTTACTTAGAATAACACCTGCACCTGCTGACATTGCCCCTATCATGTTATGTCCACACCCATGTCCTATTTCTGGCAATGCATCATATTCACATAAATACCCTATAGTTGGCCCTTCTTTGTTACTATCATAAGTTGCTCTAAATGCAGTTTTTATCCCTAAAAATTCTGTTTCTATTTCAAAGTTATGCTCTTGTAAAAAAGAAGTCAATTTTTCTACAGCCTTATACTCCTCATTCCCAAGTTCTGGATTGTGATATATAAAATCACTAATTTCACATAGTTCTTTATGTATTTCTTTTCCCTTTTCAAATAATATAGACTTCATATCTTACCTCCTGTTTAATTTTATATTTAATAAAATAAAAAGCCTCTTAGCAATATGCTAAGAGGCGAATTTACGCGGTACCACTCTTATTGGTGAATTTATTAATATTAGAATAATAACAATCTTGATAATAAAAAAAGCCCCTTGGAATAAAATCCAAGAGGCGAACTATCTCCGCGTTACCACTCTTATTGGTAATAAACTTACCCACTCAATCTCTTAAGGCGAGCAACCTACTGCAATACTTAGTTTCCTGCAGTCTTCTCCAAAGTTCTTTTCACATAAACATCAATGTTTAGCTTCCACCATCCTAAACTCTCTATAAATTTAATTTATGCTACTCTCTTTTTCATGGAATTTTCATATTTTTCATTCATTTTATAGTATTGTATATTATTAGATTTGTAATGTCAATATTTTATTTACTTATAATTTTTCTATATCACTTTAGAAAAACAAGTATATTTACTTTTTTATATTTCTATAAATTATGATATAATTTATAGAAATAATAACCATATTTTAACAAATAAAATTGAACTGTTAATTTCCTTATGCCCAATATAAGGTGCTACTCAATTGATAAAATCAATAATTTTTAGGAGGGTACATATGACTTTAATGGCAAATATGACTTGGTACGAATTTAATGAAAGAAAAGATAAAGATGTAGTAATACTACCAGTTGGTTCTGTTGAACAACACGGTCCACATTTACCACTTTTCACAGATACTATAATATCTGAAGGTTTTGCAAACCTTCTAGGTGATAAGGTTAATGGAATTGTTATGCCATCTATAAATTATGGGTATAAATCACAACCAGCTTCTGGTGGTGGTCCTTTATTCCCAGGAACAATAGACTTAAACGGAACAACTTTAATAAACTTAGTAAAGGATATTATAGAAGAACTTATACGCGATGGAGTTAAAAAAATAGCACTAGTTAATTCTCACTTTGAAAATCAAGCATTCTTATTAGAAGCAATAGATTTAGTAAGCAAAAACATGCCTATCGATACTAGAATTATAATGATGAGTTGGTGGGATTTAATTTCTCAAAACACTATTGATAAAATATTCGATGAAGTTGAGTTTCCTGGATGGGCACTTGAACATGCTGCTATTACAGAAACTTCATTAATACTTAAATTTAAACCAGAACTTGTTCATATGGATAGATTGATTGATGAAAAAATTGAAGAAGTCCCTACTTATCAAGTTTATCCTATTCCAAAAGATTTAGTTCCTAAGTCTGGTCTTTTATCTATAGGTAGAACAAGCAGTGCCCAAAAAGGTGATCTTATTGTTAAAGAAGCTTTAAGTGGCATGGTTAATATTATAAAAAAAGAATTTATGTAAAATATAAAAAGTATGAAGTTTAAAACTTCATACTTTTTTCCACTAAATTAATATTATTTAATACTTTGTTTAAATTTAAATATATTATAAGGATCATACATTTGCTTTACTTCTGCAAGTCTACACTTATTTTTACCATAATATTCATTCATGTAATTTTCAAGAGGATAATAAGGGAAATTAATATAAGATCCTTCTGTAATACAGTAAATAGTATTAATGTTAGATTTTATCCAGTCTTTGTTTATTTCTTTATAGCAATTATTTTTAAACACTGTGTCAATATGAACTATATAAAAACTATCCCTATAATAAAAAGCTGTATCAAACTTATCTACTTCACTTACTTTTCCACCTAAACCATATAAATTCAAACTAATTAATTCGCTACCTTCAGGCATTGGCTGATTAACTATATCTACTAAACTCTCTAATGTACAATAATCATAAAATCTGTTAACAAACCTTCCATAGTTTTCAAAATATTGATATTGAGAGTATGAAGATCCTATATAAAGCATAGCTTGTAAAAATGTTACATAATTATATGTTAAATTAAAACCTTTCAATTTTTTAAATGATTCTAATAATTCATCTAATTCATCTGGATTACCATAAAATAAACCTCTACAATTTATATTTAATCCACTTTCCGTCGATTTGTATATACTTCCCCTCATATTGATTTCAGGTACGGTACTAGTAATAAAACTTTGCCAAATATCTAAAAATTCAATTTGAGTAGATTTACTTGGATTTTCTATATTAAATTCAAATTCAGTTACATTATTTACTTTTGAAGGTAATTTAAAAGTCATAGAAACAACAACTCCAAAATTGCCTCCTCCGCCTCCTTTACATGCCCAAAATAAATCTGAGTTAGTAAATCTATTTGCTGTTATTAATTCACCTTTATAATTTACTAGTGTCAACTCCAATAAACTGTCACAAGTAAGTCCATATTTCCTAGATGAATACCCCCAACCTCCGCCTATTGCAAGACCACTTATACAAACTGTTGGACATGCTCCTCCTGGAAATGGATATCCTTTTCCACCTAAAAATGTATATAATTGACCTAATTCAATTCCATTTTGTACGGTAAATGTATTTTTTTCATAATCTATTTTTATTCTATTTAAATTACTCACATCTATAACAACTACACCATTTCCTATCGAAAAGCCCTCGTAATGATGTCCCCCGCCTCTTATTCGTATTTTTAATCGTTTTTCTACGCTATAAACTACAGCTTTTTGAACATCCTCTATAGAGGTACAGTATATAATTTTTTCTGGATATTTATTTATAGCTCTATTCCAGACTAACCTAGCTTGACTATAATAACTATCTCCAGGAGTTATTATTTCTGACATTTCAATCACCTAAAATATTTAGACTTGAATAATACATACAAGTATTACTCTTATATATATATGTTATCAGTATAGTTTTTGTGACTTTTTTCGACATTCACATTAACAAGTCTAATAAATAAAAATCAAACTACTTTTCACCCTTAAAATACAGATAAAAAGTAGTTTAATTTATCTTTTATTAATTAATAATATTTCTACTTATCATAGATATTGATTGTGAATCTAGTGATTTACAGTACGAAGATACTAAAAATAAATAAGACGCTGATAGTAATATAAGTATTATAGATACTGCAAATGCTATTTTATCTATCTTTTTAGGGTTGTGAAACAAACCCCAAGTACTCATAATAGATGCAATGATGATAGATATTGATATTAGTAAAAATCCTGTTGGTATAAGACCAAATGGCTCTACTAACATACCGTCAGGAGTTACCTCAGATCCTATAATATTATAAGAAATAAAGCATATAACGCCTAAAACAAATGGAATAATTGTAACTAAATATTTTTTCATAATTTTTATCATCCTTTTTTTAATTTTTTAAATTTAATTCTTAACTAGTTTCTGAATTTATATTAAGAGTATAACAAAATATTTATCGTTTTTCAATATATTTTTATCGATTTTTTTATTTTTTTTAATGTTTTGCAATAAATAATTATTGTTTTAAATCAAAACAATATTGAAGTGAACTTTAAATACAAATTATATAAATTGAATCAACTTTTTATAATTAAATAAAAGAACCATCTTTGAATCATACTGTAAGTATAATTTCAAAGACGGTTCTTTTGTTAGTACAAGCTTTCATTATAATTAAAAACTATTAATATTCATTAAATTTTTTATTATATTTTGCTTAAACTTGATAAGTTGTATTTATAATTTTACTTTCTTTTGATAATTGTTTTGATAGAATTATAAAGTAAATTACACATAATATAATTTGTATAGCTGTAGACATAGGAGTTGCAAGTCCTACTCTAAATAATGACACAGGTATTATTTTACTCATAATATATGATACAGGTATTCTTACTCCAAAAGCGCCTATTATTCCTTGTATCATTACAAATGTTGTTTTTCCACATCCATTGAAATACCCTACCATACTAAACATAATTGCAGTTAAAAGACAATCTATTCCATAAGCTTTCATATATTCCCATGCTGCTAAAACTACATCTTTATCCTTAGAGAACATACCTGCAAGTATATTTCCGTGGAAAAATGTAATATAAAACATTACAATACCACAGCACAACGAAGCTGAAATAGCGTAAATAAGAACTTTCTTTGCCCTATCGTAGTTTTTAGCTCCATAGTTTTGTGCAACAAATGCAGATACAGCTTGAGAAAAAGATGAAGGTATTAACATTATAAATCCAACAAGTTTTTCTGCAACACCAATTCCTGCTGATGGAATCACTCCCATTGAATTCCCTATAATCATAATTACAAGAAAAGACATATGCACAAGTCCATCTTGTAGTGCTATTGGTGTTCCATATTTGATTATCTTTGAAGTTAAATTTTTATGAAACTTTATACTACTCTTAGAAAACTCAAAAGGAAGTCCTCGCTTTCTAATAATAATTACCGATAATATAACACTAATTGCCTGAGCCATTATAGTCGCCAGCGCAGCACCCATAACGGCCATTTTAAATATTCCAACAAATATTAAATCTCCTATAATATTTGTCACACAGGCTATCCCTACCGTGATAAGAGGAGTTTTTGAATCACCTAAACCTCTAAATACTCCTCCTATAATATTGTACGCAATTATGAATATAGACCCTGCAGCACAAATTTTTATATATATTGTTGTACTATCAAAGGCCTCTTTTGGGGTATGCATAAAAGTTGAAATATGTGAAGCAAAAGTAACAGTTAAAATAGTTATAACTATAGCTATGATAGCAAAAATTGAAATACCACTTCCTACAACATCTCCAGCTTCTTTTGATTTGCCTTCTCCAAGCTTTTGACCTATAAGTATTGTGATACCCATAGTTAATCCTGTAATTATTACGGTTATAGTCATCATTACTTGGCTACCAGTTGAAACTGCCGATACATCTGCTGCATTTCCAAATTGACCTACTATAAGCAAATCAACTGCACCATACATAGTTTGCAAAAATAATGCAAGCAGTATAGGTATAGTAAATTTTAATAAAGGAGAAAATATTTTTCCCTCCGTAAAATTAGATATTTTTGACATATATCATCCTCCTCTTTTTATGTTTTGTGCAAAACAATATTTATTTAAATATAACCGTTATTTAAAATTTAAACGGTTATTCTAGACTATTTCTTATTTTATTAAGTACATTTTGAAATACTTTTATTTCTTCCTCCGTTATATTTTCTGATAACTTGTTTTCTATTAAATCAATTGCATCTGATATTTTTTCATAAATCTTTATTGATTTTTCTGTTAAAATGATTTTTTTCAATCGGCCATCTCCCTTAACAGGAACTCTTTCTATCAAGCCACTCTTTTCCATATTATTTAGCATTAAACTAATTGATGAACGTTTTAAGTCAAATACACTCTCTAAGTCCTTTTGAAATACCTCTTTACCATTACCTTCATTACATATAAAGTCTATTACATAAGCCTGTGATATAGTTAAATTATCATCAATTGCACTGATTACAGAAGCATCCATTTTTCTTGAAATTATGTGATTAATTTTACTAATATCAAGACCTAACTTAAGCTTTTCTTTATTTATCATATAAACACCTCAATATAAATTTGTTTTGTACAAAACAATATTAACTATTCTTACTCTTTATGTCAATAAAATATTATTAAATTTTTAAGTGATGTCTTATATTTTTTAATATTTTAATTATATAAAAAGCCCATATCTTAAATCAAGATATGAGCTTTCTTTCTATCCTTTTATAAATTCTACAACTTCTTCTATTAATGCATCCGCTTGAGGACAGTTTCCTGTATTATCTATAAATGCATGTCTAGTATTTTTATATAAACTAAATTTCACTTCATTCCCTGCTTTTTCTAATTTTTCAGCATATTTTAATGAACTTTCATGTAAGAAATCTAAGTCTCCAACAACTATAAAAGCACTAGCTAAATTGCTTAAATCATCACAATGCATTGGTGAAACATACTTGTCTGTAGCCTTAGCTTTTCTCTTTAAATACCATTCGAGAATTATTTCACTAAATATTTTTGCCATTTTATCACTATTATCCGCCTCCATAGATTGTAAATCTGTTGCTGGATAAAGTAATATCTGCTTAGCTATGTTAAACTCTTTTCTATCTCTAGCCATTATAGAAATAACAGCCGAATAGTTTCCTCCTGCACTATCTCCTGATACGATAACATTATCTGTGTCTATATTTAATTCATCTTTATTTTCAATAGCCCATTTTACAGCCGCATAACAATCTTCTACACCTGTTGGGTATGGATTTTCTGGTGCTAATCCGTAATCTACTGATATAACTAAAGTATCAGCCTTATCAGATATAGCCTTACAGTAATCATGAACTGCATCTATAGACCCCGCAAACCATCCACCACCATGTATGAATATCATTACTGGTCTTTTTTTATCTTCCTCAGGCTTATAAATTCTTATTCTAATATCATTTTTATATCCTTTGATATTTTTATCTTCAACTATTATAGGTCTAGTGCTTATATCTTTACTCACTCCACCCATCATCGATCTTAACTTTTTCACATTCGATTTCATCCATAACTTACCTACGAAAGCAGGCATTTTTATATAATCACCGGCAAATCCTTCATTTTCAATTTCTATAAAGTCAAAATTTTTTTCAGTATATTTCACAAGTATACACTCCTTATTTGAATTTCTACTTACAGTTAATTTGCTCTTTAGTAAACTAATTTTCCACTTATAATTTTAACTATTTATACTTTCAATTATTCTGTCTACAAGCTGTTGACCCCCATCAGGATTAAAAGTAGCTAAAGCTCTAAGTGGCATGAACTTCATCATTTCTGCAAACATGTTCCCTTCGCCTAGACCACTTGTATCTCTACCAAAACTTTGTATCATTGCATCCATTATCTGTTGAACTTCAGGAAGATGTGATATATCTCCTAAAGCCGTATTTTTAGTAACAATAGTTTTAATAGGTGAAGTAGTATTTACTGTTATTACTTCTTTTAAAACTATTTCTCTTGAGGATTTTCCTATTAAAATTTCAAATTCTCCACTTTCTACATGCCAATCACCTAAATCAACATTATAGTATGCGAAACTTCTCTTATTTAATATAAATGTAACTTCTTTTTCTTCTCCTGGCTCTAGCCCTATTTTTTCAAATCCTTTTAACTCTTTTTCTGGTCTTATTACACTACTTTCCTTATCGCTTATATATAACTGTACTATTTCTTTTCCAAATACATCCCCAATGTTTTTTATACTTACACTTACAGTCACTTTTTCAGTATCATCTATTTCATTTTTACTTATTTTTAAATTACTATACTCAAAGTTTGTATAGCTTAGTCCATATCCAAATGGGAATAATACGTCCATTGCTTTTTTATCGTAATATCTATATCCTACAAATATGCCTTCTTTGTATTCTACTTTATCTACTTCCCCTGGAAAATTTAAATAAGATGGGTTATCCGATAATTTTAGTGCAAATGTTTCTGCTAACTTACCACTTGGATTAACTTCACCATACAATATATCACATATAGCTTTACCACTAGCTTGCCCTGTTAAATAAGCTTCAAGTATCGCTTTTACATCACTTACAAAAGGCATTTCTATTGGAGATCCATTACTTAATATTACTACTATATTTTCATTTACAGATTTTAATGCTTTAACTAAATCATATTGATTTTTAGGTATATTTAAATGTGTTCTATCGAATCCTTCAGACTCATATCTTTCTGGAAGGCCAATAAATAAAATAACTTTATCAGCTTCTATAGCCAATTGTTTAGCTTCTTCTGTTAACTCATAAATAGTATCATCTATGCTTAAATCATACCCTCTAGCATATCTTATATTTTCAGATCCTGCGAAGTTTACTATCTCTTCATATGTATTATCCAATTTAGTTGGATTTATATGAGAACTTCCTCCACCCTGGTATCTAACCTTAGTTGCTAGCTCACCTATAACCGCTATCTTTTCTTCTTTTTTAAGAGGAAGTATTTTTTCTTCATTCTTAAGAAGCACCATGCATTCTCCAGCTATTTTTCTAGCTAATTCATGATGTTTTTCTTTGCTGTATATAACACTTTCTCTTTTATTTTCTATTGCTTTAAATGTTATATTTAATATTCTTTCTACTGCTTTATCTAAAACTCCTTCACTTAATCTATTGCTTTTAACTGCTTCAACTATTAAAGCATCTCCCATACCACCGTCAGCTGGCATTTGAAGTTCTAGACCTGCATATAACCCTTTATCTCTATCATTTACCGCACCCCAGTCAGACACAACGAACCCTTCAAATCCCCACTCATTTCTTAATATTTCTGTAAGTAATCTATAGTTTTCAGAGCAATATTCTCCATTTAACTTATTATATGCACACATTACAGTCCATGGCTGAGCTTCTTTTACAGCAGTTTCAAAACTTGCTAAGTATATTTCTCTTAAAGTCCTTTCATCAACTATTGTATCTATAGTCATCCTTCTATGCTCTTGGTTATTAGCCGCAAAGTGTTTTAAAGATGTACCAATACCTTGACTTTGTGTTCCTTGTATTTGATTCTTAGCCATTTCACTGCTTAAATATGGATCCTCTGAATAATATTCAAAGTTTCTACCACATAAAGGCGATCTTTTTATATTCGCCCCTGGCCCTAATACTATTGACACATTCTCAGATTGACATTCTTCTCCTATAGCTATCCCAAGCTCTTTTACTAAATCTCTATCAAATGAGCAAGCAAGTGCTGATGCTGTTGGAAAGCAAGTAGACTCTACACTTTCATTTATCCCTAGATGATCTGCTCCTTCTGATTGTTTTCTTAAGCCATGAGGTCCATCGGTCATCATTATTGATGGTATGTTTAGTCTCTCTATCGGCTTAGTATTCCAGAAATTTAAACCTGAGCATAATGATGCTTTCTCTTCTAAACTCATTTGTTTTATTAGTTCTTTAATGTTCATTTATAAATTCCCCTTTTATTTTTAAGTTTATAAATTTTATTTTTTTAACTATAATAAAAAATATTATATAGTTTTATAATATTCCTTATTTATAATTTTATATTTTTAAAAAATAAATTTCGATTTAATTTTTAATTAATTTCAGGTCAAATCTTAACTTATTTTTATAAAAAACAGTTCAAGGAAAGTATTTTCAATTAAAAAATCACTGCAAATAGATTAAATTTTAACTCTTCGCAGTGATTTATATTAATATTTTGGTTTTATAGTATAAAATTTGACTTCATGTGGTTCTAAGTTAGCATTTATAATATAGTCATTATTTATGTATTTTTTATACTTCTTTATTTCTATCATTGAGCTATTATTTATGTAAGCTACATCCTCTTCATCTAAGTAATCAGGACTTCCCATATTAACCCACGTATCAAAAGACGAGCCATGTTCTTTGCTAATCTTATACTCTTTAAACAAATACTCTCCAGATTCAATATTTTTTAAATTAATCGTAATATTTTTTTCTATATTTTTAAACACATTATACCTATCTATTTTACTTATTTGAGAAATATCTCCTCTAGAATAAATATTATCAAAGTGACAATAATTATAAATCATAATTTGATAGGTATCAAATTGTTTAGTAACAATATAGCAATCTCCTATATCTATTAATTTATCTCCTAACTTATTTAAAAGTTCATATGCATAGAAAGCAGATTTTTTAATTCCATTGTTTAATATAAGTCCTAACCCACCATGAAATAAATCTTCATCTATTCTAAACTCTTCTAGTAAATCAGTAGCAGCCCAATATCCAAATCCATCTAATTTATCTAAATTCTCAATGATATTTTTGGTAATGTAACTAGCCTTGTATAAAGTATCATTAGTAAGATCTCTATGTGATGGTGTCGAGTTCCATTCTGTCATATATATACTAGTATTTTCTAATTTAAACCTTTTCAATATCTCTTTTATTTTATTTATTACTACGCTAAGATAATTTACATTTTTACTAATACATATTTTAAGTTCATTATTTAATAAATACTCAGTTACACTTCTATCTAAATATTCTACTGGATAACTATGAAAAGTTATAAAGTCCGGTATACAATTATTCTCTATGCAATAGTTCAAGTATATTTCTAACCAATTATTTTTCAAAATGTTATACCCTAATATAGATGGTCCTCCTACTTTAAAGTTGCTATTTACAGACTTTATAGTATTATACGTTTCTTTAAAAAACTCATTGTAGTATTCTTCTTTATTAAATCCAAAGACTGAGTCTATGTCAGGCTCATTCCAAACCTCAAAATACCAAGAACTAACTTCCTCAAATCCATATTTATTTACACAATGTCTAATAAAATTTTCAACTAATAAATTCCATAGCTTAATATCTTTAGGCTCACTAATGACACTTTTTGTGTAAAAAATTGACTTGTTTGTATTAAGTGCAAGTTTAGATGGCATGAATCCAAGCTCTACAAAAGGCTTTAAATTTATACTCAATAGAAAATCAAAAAGCTTATCTATATATGTAAAGTTAAAACTAGGATTATTATTTTTTTCATCATAAACCATCATACTATCATCGAAGATTCCATGAAATCTAATATATTTAAATCCAATTTTACTTTGAATCTCTATTAGATGCTCTTGTACATCTTTCATCAAACCTTCTTTAGCCTTTCCTATTGTAATTAAATTTTTCCATGTATTGTTTATACTTTTAATTGTTTTGCTTGCATCAACATGTACAACATTTTCCACCTTATCTATTATTTCTAAACCTTTTGCATCTTCTTGACCCTTTAAATATTTAAAAATAAAATCTATTTGATTATTTTCATTAATCTCTAAATAATTGATACCTCTGTCTGTCTTACTATTTTTTATTTCATTTATATTACAAAATTTTTTCCTATAGTTACTAGGTGTTTCTTTATATGTATTCTTAAATAAATTTGTAAATGATTTTGTATTTGCAAAACCATTATTTAGAGCTATATCAGTAATGTTGTAATCAGTGTTCAGTAAATCTTTCATTGCATGTTCTAATCTTATAGAATTTAGATATGCTAGAAAATTTACTCCCATATGTTTTTCAAAAAATTTACTAAAATATTGAGGTGATAAGTACTCCATACTAGATATATTATTTAGAGTTATATCTTCTTTATAGTTTTTTTGCATATGTGAAATTACTCTATTCAACCTATCTAGATGTTTATAATTTTTATTTTCTGTCTTTGTTTTTGTACTATTCTTAAATCTGTTTATTAGTATATATACTAACTCATTTAGCAATGAGTTTATTTTTATATTATATCCGTTGCTTTGTTTTAAATAGTTATATGTTATTTCTGATAGTATTTTCCTAATTAATATAAATCTTTTATCGTCTTTAGTATATTCAAATGATTTACAGTTTAAGTTTATTTTATCAATATCTTCATATAAATCATTAAATGATGATAGATCTATTTGAATTGCTATTACTATATTATTTTTTTCAGACTTTATTGAATGTATTTCTTTTGAGTTTATTATTATTAAATCATCTTCTTGTAGATTATACTTTTTCCCATCAACTAATAAATCTACTTCCCCATTTGCCACTAATAATATTTCTATACTTTCATGCCAGTGACTTTGAACAACATCTACTTCATGAATAAATATATTTACTGGTAATGATTCATTAAACTTTATAGTTTCGTATATATACCTCATTTTTTACCTCACTACTTATATTATATAAATTTTATATTATATCCATTTGTTTAATTTAATCTTACCATATTACTATTTATTTTTATAACCAAAATACTACATTAGTTGATATAGTATTATAAATCTAGTTAATAAAAATCATATAAAAAAGGCAGATTTCTCTGCCTTTTTTATGTGATTTGATATTTTCAATACCTTTATTTATCTATTTATTTTCAAATTAAAAATATCCTTTTTCAATACCTTCTTTATATTGTTTTTCTCTATACTCCCTATTATAAGCTTTATCTTTAAATTCATTAACTTTGCTGATATCAAAGAAACTTTCCTTAAGCTCTCTTCCTCCTGTGATGGTTATAATAAAACAACTTTCAACTTCATTGGAGTCTGATAACTCTACACAATAATGCTTAAGTTCATCTTTAATAGCACTCATATACTCGCTTACTCTCGGGATATAATATTTAAAATTATGATTATCTAAGAATTCTACGAGTTCCTCTCGAGTATTAAAACTATAGTTCTTCATATGTATCTCCTTTTTAAAATTATGTTTATGTATTTATTATCTCTTCTTTTTTTATAATTATTAAATATTCCACATTTAATTATCATATGCGTATATATTTTTATGTATATTAACATTTTATACAAGATTTCATGATATACTTAAATATGTGGAAATTGTTGTAAACCTAATCAAAACGTTTCCAAGTTTAAAAAGGATGGTGATGGGAATTGATTTTAAAAGATAAGAAATACAAGTATCTTTTTGAGCTTATAATTTTAGCATTAGGATGTTTTATAATGTCTGTCGGACTTAATATGTTCTTAGAGCCATATATGATAGCGTCAGGGGGACTTACAGGTCTTGCAATAGTCCTTAAAAATATTTTTAATACTCCTTTATGGCTTATAAACTTAGTTTTTAATATACCTCTGTTTATATTCGGAGTTAAAATTCTTGGTAAAAAAGATGCTATAAAGACTTTAATAGGAATTTTATTACTTACATTTTTCTTAAAGGTTACAGAACCACTAACTTCAGCTTTTCAAACTAATGATATATTATTATCATCAATTGCAGGTGGTATAGTTGTTGGAATAAGTCTTGGAATGTTATTTAGAATAGATGCATCTACTGGTGGAACAGAACTTGCTTGCCTTATCTTAAATAAGGTTTTCCCATTTATATCTATTTCCGTTTTCATGTTTATAATAGATGGTTTAGTAATAATTTTAGCAGGGCTTGTTTCTAGAAATATTCAAATAGCTCTATATGCTATAATATCTTTATATATTTCAGTCAAAATTTGCGACACTATTGTTGAGGGATTTGATTTTTCTAAATCTTTTATAATTATAACTGATAACCCGGATGAGATTTCTGATTCTATTATGAAAAACTTAGAAAGAGGAGTTACTTTTTTAGAAGGCCGTGGAGGATACTCAAAGCAAAAGAAAGATGTTTTATTAGTTGTAGTTTCTCGACGTGAAGAAGTTATTTTACGAAAACTTGTTAATGAAATAGATCCTTTAGCCTTTGTTATAATAAATAATGCTTATGAAGTGCTTGGAGAAGGATTTACAAGAAAAGTTTAAAATATAATAAAAAAGCCATGAAGGTTAATATCTTCATGGCTTTTTATTAATCTTTTTGTGTTTTTAAAGCTTCACTTAAAGCTATTTTCTCAATTTTTCTAGAGCATATGGCTTTAGATATTTCAAAAGTAAGAGCTATTATAACAAACCCTATAAATATATAAGGTAAGCTAATTTTAGCTTCTAGCGCTATATCTAGTTCCTCAAATATTTTAAATATCAAATTTATTATAATATATCCAATAGGTACACCTATTATATACCCAAGTATCACGTAAAATCTTGAACCATTTAGCATCATTGAGTTTATTTCTTTTTTCTTATATCCAAAAACCTTCATAAGAGCTATATGATTTTTATTTTCTTCTATGCTCGTAGATGCTATTATGTATACTATAATGATACCTATGATAAAAGCTACCACTGCTATTCCGTATATAAAAACTTCCATTAAATCCATATAATCTGCTAGCATATCTTTCATGTTACTAGGTGTATTTACCATATATATTAAATCCTTATCTAATTTAATAGGTTCTTTTGAAATGATTGCACTATGCTCACCTTTTTTAAGCCCCATTATTTTATTAAGATTATCTATTGACGTAAATATATAATCTCCTGCATTTGTTTTAGCTATATCAGTGATTTTTATAGAATATTCTTTATCATCAAGTATATTTATAAAAGATAGTTTATCACCAATATCTAATTTATATTTTTTTGCCATTTTAGAAGAAATAATAAATTTATTATCATTAATGTTTATTTCTTTTCCATGTTTATCTTTTAAACTTACCAATTTTGAGTTTTTACTTACTCCCAATAACTCAAATTTATCTTTTAGAGTACTATCGATTGCAAATCTAATTCCCGATATCTCCTCTGAACCCACAGGAGGCTTATCTGTTGTAGGCTGTTTTAATATATATTCATAATTGTAGCTAAACACATCATTACTATCTTGGTTAATTGCATAGTCCATTGAACATTTAGCAATAAATCCATACATCAAAAATACCGTAGCTATAGCAACTCCAGTTACCAAGAACACTAATCTAGGTATTGAGCGTAATTGTTCTCTTATAGCAAACTTTGTTTTAAATTTAAATTTACTTAAGTTAATTTTTCTTTCAATTTTATTTACTTTTTTACTCTTAATTTCATTGTTCATTAATGAAACTGGTAATGATTTCAATATCTTATTAATAGATATGTAACTTCCTACAACAGTAAACAATACGCATAAAATTATTCCTAATATAAAATATTTAGGGCTATACGATAATTTTTCTACTGGAATTGGGAAAAATTCAAGGAATAAGTCAAAGATGTATTTTTGTACGATAAGACCAATGGTTCCCCCAATTAATCCACCAGTCAGTGAAAGTATTATAGGATAGTTTAAATAATGCCTCATTATTTCTTTTTTTCTATATCCTAATGCATATAATGTACCAATTCCTGCCATTTCATTTTTTATCATTCTTCCTAAAACAATACTTATTAATACAACTGTTATAAATAATATTATTGTAGGTAATACAATCGAATATGTACTTATAGCCATAACTTCTATATCTAATACTGATATCTTTAAGTTATTTTTAGCATATACCCAGTCAATTATATTTACTCCATTTTCATTTAAGTAACTTTTTAAATCTTTTGATCTGTTATATATACTTTTATTTTCATCATTATATTTTACTGAATATAAATAATCACCATTTTCAATATCTTTTTTATTTATTATCCCTATACCAAATTTTTTAGGATTATTTATAATATCTCCTTCTTTTTCAAGTATGTAAGCATAGTTTGGTATACCTATGAACCCAGAAACTTTATAAGAAGAATCTCCTATACTATAATCATCTCCAATTTTTATTTTATTTGATTTAGCAAACTGAGGATCTAAGGCTATTTCTCCAACCTTTGGCATCGAACCTTCTAAAACTGAAGTAATATTTACCTTTTCATTTGGAGTAAATAATCTTAATGTTTTGCCTTTTTCTTCATACTCTTTTACAAGAGTTTCATCCATTTTTAAATTAAACTTATTTTCTATCTTACCTATATCATTAATTTTATTTGAAGTATAAAATTCTAAGTCTTCTTGAATATTTTTAGTTACATATTCATCTTTGTTGTATCTTAAATTTTGAGCTGTAAGATTTAATGAAACAAATAAAAACACTGATAATATTAGCATATACAGCATTCCTAAATATTTTCCCATATTTTCCTTAATTACGCGTAATATGCTTTTATTTAGCTTCATTACCATTGAACCTCCCTTGCATCAGCCGGATTGTTGTTAGTGATAAAATCTGTAACCTCACCACTTCTAAATTTATATATTTTATTTGCCATGGCACTTATTGAAGCATTGTGTGTAATTATTAAAATTGTAGTATTAAATTTTCGGTTTATATCTTGTATAAGAGAAAGTACATCTATTGCTGACTTATAATCTAATGCCCCTGTTAACTCATCACAAAATAATATTGCTGGATTTTTTATTACAGCTCTAGCAATTGCAACACGTTGTTGCTCTCCACCAGATAGTTCTTTTGGAAATCTATTTTTTTTATTCATTAATCCTACTGCATCTAGAACTTCATTAATATTAAGAGGTGATTTACTTATATTTTCTATTATTTCTATATTTTCTAATACTGTTAAATGAGGCATTAAATTGTATGATTGAAATATAAATCCTGTTTTTTCACGTCTATATTCTACTAGTTCAGAATCTGATAGTTTAGTAATATCAATTCCATCTACAATTGCCTCACCACTATCTGATTTATCTAACCCTCCAAGAATATTCATTAAAGTAGATTTTCCACTTCCTGATGGCCCTAATATTACTCCTATATCACCTTTTTCAATTGATATATTTGTATTTTTTAATGCTATAGTTTCGATATCCTCTGTTTTGTATGACTTACATAAGTTACTAGTTTTAATAAACATTAGTTTTCTCCCTTATAGTATAATTTTTCATAAAAATTTATATAGTCTTCTACTTCTTCAAATAATCTTTTTAAATCTTCTTCATAGTTTTCATATGATAATTTATCCATCCATTTCATTGATAGTCCATCAAATGTAAGTTCAATAGCCTTTACTGCCATATCAATATCTAAATCATCTCTAAATTTTGTTTTATCATAATCACCTATAAAGTTTAATACTATTTCGTTTCTATTTTTAAGCATATCTTCTAGCCATTTTTGTGCTACTTCTGAATCATCTGCGTACAATGTTTGAAAAAACTTAAAAATATATGGATTTTTTTTAAGTATTTCAAACTTAATATGCGCAGCCTGTTTATATATTTCAAAAAAATCAGTTTCATTATTTTCTTTTTGTTTAAATACTTCATCTTTAATTATATCTATTTGATAATTACAAATATATAAGTATAATCTTTCTTTATTTTTGAAGTATTGAAATATTGAACCTTTCGAAATTCCTGCTTTTAATACTATGTTATCTACTGTTGCATGTCTATATCCTTTATTGGCAAACTCTTCTATTGCTGAATTTATTATCCTAAGTCTTTTTTCCTCACCTAGATTTTCAAATGTCTTATTCAATACTATTCCTCCTTATTTCTTCATATAACTAACTTGGTCATACTTATATATTATTGAATGTGACCAAATTAGTCAACTTTTGTGTAGATTAATAAAAATAAAAAAATTAAGGCTATAATCTTTATAGATTAAAGCCTTAATTATACTATATTTATATGTAACTAAGCATTAGATTTTTCTTTTATATTATGAGTATTCCATGTAAATGATAAAAATACTATAGATAAGATTGCAGATGCTATTAGCATTATAAATCCTCCATCCCAATTAAACTTATCAACTACAATACCCATTGCTAGTTCAGCTAAAACTTGTCCTCCCATGTAGCCAAATAAACCGGTAAACCCAGCCGCAGTTCCTGCTGCTTTTTTAGGTACAAGGTCTAGTGCACTTACCCCTATTAACATAACAGGTCCATAAATTAATGCTCCTATTGATGCCAATGCACAATTTATAGCAAATGGACTTGTACTTTTCCAATATACCGCTGTTGCTATAGCTACTCCAGCCATACATATAACTCCCATTGGAGCACGTCTACCATGGAATATATGATCACTAATCCATCCAACTATAATAGTTCCAGGTATAGCAGCATATTCAAACAATGCAAATGCTATAGAAGAGTCTTTTGGGTTAAAGTGTCTGACTTCTTGTAAATATGTAGGCACCCAACTTATAACACCATATCTAACCAAGTATACGAAAACGTTTGCAATAGCTATACACCATAAAAGCTTATTGTTTAATACATACTTAAATAATATTTCCTTAGCGCTAAGTTCTTCTTCAGCATCTTTAACTTCAACCTCGTACTCTGGATAGTCATCTTTAAATTCTTCAATTGGTGGTAATCCAACAGATTGTGGAGTATCTCTTGCAAATATAATATATGCTAGTCCACCTACAATTGCTATTATTGCTGGCAAGTAAAAAATACCTTTCCATGTTCCAAATAATGATACCCCAATTAATGCAATTGTAGCTATAAATCCTCCACCTACATTATGTGCAGTGTTCCAAATTGACATTTTAACACCACGCTCACTATCTGAAAACCAGTGAGTCATTATTCTTCCACATGGAGGCCATCCCATTCCTTGAAACCATCCATTTAACAACATTAAAACAAACATAAAAGCAATATTAGTTGTGTTTGGTAAAAACAAGTTTACTATACCTGATAATATAAGCCCTATTGCCAAGAAATATCTTGGATTAGATCTATCAGATACATTTCCCATTACAAATTTACTAATACCATAAGATAATCCAAGTGCTGATGCAACAAATCCTATCTCAACTTTTGTAAACCCCTGTTCTAAAAGATATACTTTAGATAAAGCAAAGTTACTTCTTACAAAATAGTATATAAGGTATCCTACATAAATACTAATAAACATCTGAATACGATATTTTTTATAAGCTGAATCTATTTCTTTTTCTGGTAGCCTGCTTATGCATGGAGCTGGCTTTAAAAATTTTAACATTAAAAATCCCCCTTTTTACGTTAAAAAAGCCAAGCTAAGCCTATGTTAATATTGTTAAAATAGTAACATCCTAAGGCTTGTGCTTGACTCCTGTTCTCTAACGCACGTTATATATTGTAATTTTTCTAACTTTATGTCCTCACTATAAAAGGTATCACATGATGATTCGTTTTTCAACATTTTTTTACAAATATACATATTAAATATCCATAATAAATTTATTTCGTTAAAATATAGCAAATTTAACATACCTAATTTATAATTAATGATAAAATATTAAAATTATTAAGGAGGCTTTTATCTATGAAGCAACGACCAAAATCCATAGATGGTACACTTAGAAAATCATTTTTACGTGTTCCTGAGGTTATTAGAGAATGTAGTGGTATAAATATTTTTGGAAAACGAATAAAGTCACTTGTTTTTTCAACTGATTTGGCTATTATAAAAAATGTAAATGCAGACGCAGTAATAGCTGTATATCCATTTACTCCTCAGCCAATAATTACACAATCTATTATTATGGCTTCTGATATCCCTGTTTTCGCAGGAGTTGGTGGCGGTCTTACAAAAGGAATACGCTCAATAATGTTAGGCACTAACGCTGAATTACAAGGTGCTATTGGTGTCGTTGTTAATGCCCCCACAACAAACGGTGTAGTTAGAGCTTTATCTAATGCACTTGATATACCTGTTGTTGTTACTATTGTAAACGATGATACAAACATTCAGGAAAGAATAGATGCTGGAGCAACTATTTTTAATGTTTCAGCTTCTTCTGATACTCCTCGAATAGTTGCAAAAATTAGAGAATCTTATCCTGATTTTCCAATAATAGCGACAGGTGGTCCAACTGATGAAAGCATAAGAAAAACAATAGCCGCTGGGGCAAACGCAATCACTTGGACTCCACCTTCTGTTGCTGAATTATTTAAAGATGTTATGACTTCTTATAGGGAAAATGCAAATTCTCATTAGTATATAGTTTTCGTAATTTATCAATTTCAATCAAAATAATAAGAGGTACCCCAAGAATTGCATATGCATATCTACTGGATACCTCTTATTATTTTTAAATTAAAATGCGCATTCTATAAAGTTTATATTTCTATATTCTACAGCCATTGGTACAAATCTAATATTACCAGATTGACAAGCTATTCTAAATCCTTGAATGCTCCTACGATCACTTCTATCCACTATCATAAAGAAATTAGAAGGATTAAATCCTCTTCTCATTACTATTCTAACTATTGCCATCCTTCTGCAATTACCTATAGTAAACTGTCCCCCCTCAGGTGATATAAAGGTTTCAGGTGATTGCGCTGGATTAGGCATAATAAAATCTACTTCTGTATCTATCTCTGAATCGCTATTATCATCATAAACCTCGTAATTTTCAAAATTCATAGAAGGCTCAAGTAAACTAGCAACTTCTAAGTATTCATTTTTAATATCCACATCAGGTCGTACATTTTGTAACTCTCTAAGATATACAGCCATAAACTTCCAATAATTATCCCAATATTCTTGCCAATAATTTCTTTCCATTGTTGATTCTCCTTTTTATGATATAAATATTGTTCTATATATCATATGAAAATATCTGACAATGGTTCTTATTTATCCGAATCAATTTATTTTTAAAATTACATATCTGCTCTAGTTACTTTTCTTGGTCTACCTTTTATATTTTTAGTTTGCAGTGCTTTTAGCACCATCTCCCCTTTGTTGTTTAATATTTCAACATAAGTAGATATATCAAGTACACTTATAACTCCAATGTCTTCTGCATTCATACCTTCGATGCTACAAAGTGTACCTACTATATCAACAGGTCTCATCTTAGTTTTTTTACCCGCATTTATATGAATCTTCATTATTTCTTGGCTTAGATTAGCACCTTTATCTTCTTTAACTTTTTGTCTTTGCTCTAATTTTTTATCAAATTCAGGCTTTAAACTCATTACAAGTCTTTTACTCGGTTTCATTTTCATTGTTAATTCCTTACCTGTATAAGAGTATATTTCAAACATACGTCTTTCATCAGATTTCATAACAAAAGTAATAGCTCTTCCCTCTTTACCTGCACGACCTGTTCTACCTATTCTATGAACATAGCTTTCTCTTAAAACAGGTACATCATAATTTATTACATGAGTGATATTATCTATATCTATACCTCTAGCCGCTACATCTGTTGCTATTAAGTATCTAAAATATCCTTTTTTAAAGTTATTCATTACTTTAATTCTCTCATCTTGTTCCATTCCTCCATGTATTTTATCACATGGATATTTAAGTTTTCTTAATTCATTGTATAAAGACTCTACCTTAACTTGTGTATTACAAAAAATAACGCAGCTATCTGGGTTTTCTATTGTTGTTACATCTTTTAATAAATTTAATTTTCCTGTTTCTTCTATGTTATATCCATCTTGTTGTATTCTATCAACTGTTAATGTTTTTGCTTCAATTTCTATTGTCACATGATTTTTCATATATTTTTTTGATAATCTATTTATATCATCTGGCATAGTTGCTGAAAATAGCATAGTCACACGATTCTTAGGCAGTAATGAAATTATTTCTTCTACTTGTTCTAAAAATCCCATACTAAGCATCTCATCAGCTTCATCTAGTACAAGATATTTTATGTTATCAGTTATAAAGTTGCCTTCTTTGATATGGTCTATTGTTCTACCTGGAGTTCCTACTACTATATGAGTCTTTTGTTTTAACTCTTTTGCTTGTAATGAAAAAGATGATTTACCATAAAGTGCTGGCACTTTTATTCTTTTAAATCTTCCTATGTTAAATACATCTTCCTTAACTTGTATTGCAAGCTCTCTTGTCGGTGTAAGTATTAATGCTTGTGGTTTGTTTTCGTCCCAATCAACTAACTCACATAGTGGTATTGCAAATGTTGCTGTTTTACCACTTCCTGTTTGTGATTTTACTAATACATCTTTATTTTCTAGTGCAACTGGTATTACCTCTTGCTGAACTTTGGTTGGTGTCTTATAGTTTAGCATATTAAGTGATTTTAATATTTCATTGCTTAGTTTGTAATCTTTAAAGTTTATATTTGTCATTTATGTGTTCTTCCTTTATGTCATTTTAGTATTTTTATATAGTATTATACTTCTATTTATATATATTCCTTATTTTTCTGTAATACTTAATATATCATAAAAATCATACTTCTCCTAATTATATATTTAATACTTAATAAAATCTATTAAAAAATACATGCTTTATAAATAATTTTTATACATATAATTCATAAATCGCCAACCAAAATTCCAACATAGTATAACTTATCCAACATTAAAATAGTTAGTTTTTTACAAATGTAATAATCTCTAAAAGAATATGTAACTTATTTAGAATATAAATCATATTATGATTATAGACTAGCTTAATGTTATAAAATTTATATAGCTAGTTTTTAATTGAAAGTTTTTAATTATGTTTAATCCCCTGGAGGTTAATTTAATTGAAAAAAAAGTTAATTGTTACTATAAATTTTAACACAATGGATTTATCAAAAAATAGATTAACAAAAGAATGGATAGATTATAGGATTGATTTATTTATAAAATACACTTATTTTAGTTTAGTTAATCAAACTTACCAAGATTTTTTAGCTTTAATATACTATGATATAAACAGTCAAGATTTAGTTTTAGATGCTCTATCTAATTATCCTAAGCTTGCTTCTAATATTATATTTAGGCCTATGAATTCAACTATTGGATTTGAACAAATATGTGAAGATGACTTTGTGAAAGAGTCCATATTTGGATATGACTATTTATATTTAGTTCCTTTTGATTCTGATAATCTAATGCATCCTGAATATCTCCAAAAAATAATAGATTTCGAAACTAAGCCAGATACTCAATGTATTATAAATAGAAATGTTTATATTTATGATATATCAACTAATACTATGCTTTCCTTTACTACTCCTGATTATCATTGTGGTTTATATGCATTAATATATGATGTTAATTCATATATTAATGGACTTCGTTATAAATATGCAGATCATGGTTCAGTAGTTCATTTAACTCATGAGTATCTATTACATGAATATGTTATGGTTTTAATACACGGAACAAATATTTTAAATTCATTATCTGCATACCAAGGAATTCCTAAAACCCCTGAAGACTTAAAAGCTAAAGCTTTAAAAGATTTTAACTTAATATAAAATAAAAAAGGAGGAACGATTCGTTCCTCCTTATCTTATAGCATATTTTTATAATCAGATAAAAACTTTTCTATTCCTATATCTGTTAATGGATGCTTTGCCATTTGCTTTAATACATTAAATGGTATAGTAGCTATATCAGAACCCGCCATAGCACATTCTGATACATGGATTGGGTTTCTTATACTTGCTGATATTATTTCAGTATTGATACTGTGTACCTCAAATATATTAGCTATATCACTTATAAGATCTACTCCTGTAACGCCTATATCATCTAATCTTCCAACAAATGGGCTTACATAAGTAGCACCTGCTTTTGCTGCAAGTAATGCTTGTTGTGATGAAAATATTAAAGTAACGTTAGTTTTTATATTCTTCTCTGAAAGAATTTTAACTGCCTTTAACCCTTCTATACACATTGGCAACTTTATAACTATGTTTTTATGTAACTTAACTAATTCTAAAGCTTCTTCTACCATTTTATCAGCTTCTAAACTGATTACCTCAGCGCTTATTGGTCCATCAACTATTTCACATATTTCATTTATTACTTCTTTTAAATCTCTTCCTTCCTTAGCTATTAGTGAAGGGTTTGTTGTTACTCCATCTAATATACCCCAAGTCGCTGCTTCTTTTATTTCATCTACATTTGCTGTATCTATAAATATTTTCATAATATATCTCCTTAGTTTTTTTTAATTGTTAAAATACTACTCCAGATTTTAATATTATATTTGCATATGGTGTAAATTCACCTGTCCTAACTATAGCCATAGAATCTTTAGTCACAGTTTTAAACTCTTCGTGAGCTATTTTAGTTATTTTTATATCTTTAAATCTATTTTCTATCTCTTTATAAAGTTTTTTACTAACTTCTTCCATTTCACAAGCTATTATAACTTCTTCTACTTTTAATTCTTCAAGTACTGTATCTAATGTATCTAAAAATGTTGGCACACCTTGCTTTAATGCTAAATCTATTCTTTTAACATTTTTCGGTATAGGAAGCCCACTATCACATATTGTTAACATGTCTGTGTGTCCCATTTTTGATATTACTGATGATATTTCACTGTTTATTAAAACTGATTTTTTCATCTTAAATCTCCTTCATTTATGTACTATTTTTTATTTAAGTCTTTATAATTTTAATTATTTTACTAAAATTTATGATTCATAACGTCATATAAGTTAGGTATTGATGTTTGCGCCCCTATGTTAGTAACACATAATGCACCTACTTTTGATGCAAAATCCATCGCTTCATCTATATCTTTTCCTTGAGAAAATGCTACTGATAATGCCCCTGTGTAACTATCTCCTGCTGCTGTTGTATCTACAGCCTCTACTTTATATGATTTTTTAAATTCTATTTTATCCTTATCTAAATAAAGACTTCCCTTTGATCCTAATGTAACTATAAGTTGTTTTACACCTTTTTCTATCATTACATTAGCAGCTTTTTTTATATCATCTTCGTTTTCTATTTTCACTCCACTTAATATTTCAAGTTCTGTCTCATTAGGAGTTAATAAATCTACATTTTTTATAATATCATCACTAAGCTTAACTGCTGGTGCTGGATTTAATATTGTAAACTTACCTAATTCTTTTGATTTTTCTAAAGCGTATTTTATAGTATCTATCGGTGTTTCAAGTTGTATTACAACTATACTACTTTCTTTTATACCATCTATACATTTATCTATATCTGATTCTGTTAATTCGAAGTTTGCCCCTGGAGATACTACTATAGAGTTTTCAGCATTCTTATCTACAGTTATAAGTGCCACCCCACTTGGTCCTTTTTCAATTTGTACATAATCAGTTTTTACTTTATCAGCCTTTAATTGTTTTAATAAACTTTGTCCAAATCCATCATTTCCAACCTTACCTATCATATAAACTTCTCCACCAAGTCTTGATGCTGCAACTGCTTGATTAGCACCTTTTCCGCCTGGTATTTCTTTAAATTTACTTCCTATTAATGTTTGACCCTTCTTTGGCATTTCATCAACATTTACAACTAAGTCCATATTAAGGCTTCCTATTACACATATCTTTTTCATGTTAAATTCTCCTTTTTGTTGTCATTAATTTGTAATATATTTTCATATTTTTTACATATATCTTACATAATTATATCTTTTTTATTATGCAATTTCATCTATTAATTCACTAGCTATACTTTCTTCATTTTCATTTTTGCTCACTAGCTTTATTCCAACAAATGTACCTATCGTCAATCCTATCATAGTATAAAGTCTGTAATCTACAATTCCATCATACAAAGCAAGGTGTATTAAACCTGATGTAACTGCCCCCATTATAGGTGCTACCACAGGTATCCATGCATATTTAAAATCAGAACTTCCTTTACCTGGTATTGGTAATAATAAGTGAGCTAAACGTGGACCTAAATCTCTAGCTGGGTTTAATGCAGCTCCTGTTACTCCACCAAATGATGTTCCTACTAAAAATATTAAACATCCAACAGCTAAAGGCTTTAATCCACTTGGGAATGTATTTGTGTCTAGCCCTAATATACAAAATACTAATGCAAAAGTTACTATGTACTCACTAAAAAAGTTTGCTAAATTATTTCTTATAGTTGGTGCTGTAGCAAATATCGTTAACTTAGCTTGTGGGTCGTCTGTTTTTTCCCAATGATTGATAAATTGAAGGTATACTAGTAAGCCTCCAAACATACCTCCAGCTATTTGAGCTAAAATATATCCTGGAACTAAGCTCCATTCAAAATTTCCTCTAACTGCTTGCATAATTGTAACCGCTGGATTAATATGAGCTCCACTTATATCTCCAAGGCAATATATAACCATCGCAACTGTACATCCCCAGGCGATATTTATTGCTACATTTCCTGCTTGATATGACCCTGATGTTTTTAATGAATTTCCTGCTAAAACTCCACAACCAAAAAATATTAACATTGCTACCCCTATGAATTCCGCTAAATATACGCTCATTTTAGTTCATCATCCTTTATAATTATTTTTTGTTTAGTTCCTCTTCTTGATATCGTTTTCCAAGTTATATTTGATATAATATACTATTTTTTTCACTTTTTCAATATATTTTTCATATTTTTTTCATATTTCTTTCATATTTTTACATCTTTGTATTTTTCAAAAAAAATAGAGGCTATTTAGCCTCTGTTTTACTATTAATCTTTATTAACTTTTCAGACCCTCTGAGCACAATACTTGGTTTTAATACTATATTTTGAGTAGTATACGGTTCTTCTTCTAAAATTTTCTTTGATAAAACTTCAAAAGCTATTTTCCCCATTTCAGAAGTTTGCCTAGAAACAACACTAATATTTAACCCTAGATAAGTAAAAAATTCTAAATCATCAAATCCTAGTAAAGATATATCTTGTCCTATTTTCATTTCCATCTCATTTAATGCATTTATAACTCCTAATGTCATCATATTATTGCAGCTAAATATCGCAGTTACATCTTTATTATTATTTATTATTTTTTTTGTAAGATTATATCCCGAGTCAATTTGATAATCTCCTTCATGAATATAATTTTCATTTATTTCTAATCCATTCACATTATGTGCTTGCTTATATCCTTCTAATCTAAGTTGAGCTGTCTCATACTCTAAAGGACCTGTTATAACAGCAATTTTTTGATGTCCTTCAGCTATTAAAGTGTCTACACCGTCAAAAGCTCCCTTTTTATTATCACTAAATATGCCATCAAAATCACAAAATATCAAATCTCTATCTATTAATATTATAGGTACTCCCAAAGAATTTAGGTTTTGAACATGCTTTTTGGTAGTTTCTCTATTTCTTATAGTTGTAGTAATTATTAGCCCACATATATTAAAGTCTTTTAATGCATCAATTATTTTCATTTCTTTTTCAATACTTTCTCCACTATCAAATGAAAATATATTATAGTTCAATTTATCTGCTTCTTCAGTTAATCCTTTAAGAACATCTGTAAAAAACATATTTGATAAATCCGGAAATACTACTGCAATATTTTTTTCTTTTTCATATATGTTGTCTTGTTTTTTTATTTCTTGTATTGCATTCTTAATCAATTCCCTTGTTTCTTGTTTTACATATCCGGATTTATTTAAATATCTAGAGACTGTAGCTATAGATACACCTGATTTGCTAGCTATATCTTTTGTCTTTATATTCATATCATCTTTCCTCAATTCCTTAGATTAATAGTTTCTATTTTTATCTTTAATGTATTATTTGTTTTTACTATATTATATTATAAGATATATATTTAGTAAAAATAAATATATATTCTAAAAAACACTTACTATAGATAATTTATATTGATAAGTGTTTTATTTTATTGATTATTAAATTTTTCTGAATACTTATATTATCCTCATTAAATTGCTATAGTTTAAATTTGTCAAACTACTACTCTAATAAAATACAACTCTAAATTCACTCCCTCCTCCTAGCTCACTGCTTACCTCTATATAACCATTATTAGCTTCTATTATTGATTTACTCAGTGAAAGTCCTATACCAACAGAGTTAGGCTTATTACTTCTGTAAAACCTATTAAAAATATTAGGTATATCTTCTTTCTTTATACCTTCCCCATTATCTTTTATAATTACTTTTGTAAATACTTTACTTTTTTCTATACTAACTCTAACACTACTATTTTTAGAATGTTCTATACTATTTTTAACAATATTTATTAAAGCTTCTCTTATCCACTCTTTATCTCCACAAATAATAGCTTTATCCTTTTCTTCAAATACTATTTCTACATTATTTTCTACAGATAACATATCTAAACTAGTTAAAACTTCTCTTATAATTAAATTCAAATTAACTTCATTTTTTTTCAACTTAATTGCCTTAGCATCTATTTTGCTTAAATTCAATAAAGATTTTATCATCCATTCCATACGTTCTAATTGAGTTTTACTTGCTTTCAAAAACTTGTATTTTTGTAATTCATCTACATTTTCGCTAAGCATTATTTCATTAAATATCATAGTAGATGCCAAAGGAGTTTTTAGCTGATGAGATATGTCAGATATTATTCTAACTAAAAACTCTTTTTCTTTATTTATATTATTCATTTGATTTTTAATTACATCTCTCATTTGTCCAAAAGCATATGAAATTTTTGAAAACTCACCTTCCTCATATTCATCTATATCTACATCATAATTACAAGCTAAAATTTCCTTAGATGCGTTGGTCAATCTATTTAATTTAATGCATACTTTTCTATGATATATATTACTTATTTCTATATTTATAAACGTAAACACTATCATTATAATACCTATAAATATACAAGTTATAACAAATATATTATTAAAATTTCCAATAAATTTCATATTTAACTTAGTGCTATATCCATAATCTTTTATTATATCTAATCCATAATCTAAATCCTTTTTATTAACATTACTAAAACTTAAACTTACTATGTCATTTTCAAGATTTGGATATTTACTACTTAGAGAACCTATTGTATATGCTTTATTTTCTATATAATCAATTTTCAACTTATCATATGAAATAAAAAATACTAAAGTTAAAATGGCAAACGTTATTAAATTAGTTATAACTATTATTATTAAAGTTTTCTTTATTTCACTATTTTTGTATAATTCCAACTACATCACTTCCTCTACTTCCATGTTCCATTTATAGCCCATACCTCTTTTATTAACTATATATTTTGGTTCTTTAGAATTATCTTCAATTTTATCTCTAAGTCTTTTTATATAAACAGATATTGTGTTGTCATCTACATAATAATAATCTTTCTTAAACACTGATTCTAACAAATCATCTCTGCTTAAAAATTGATTTGGCTTTTTCATAAAACTAAGTAATAACTTGTATTCTTGTGTTGTTAAGAGTATTTCTTGTCTATTCTTTTTTATATCTATACTAAAAGTATCTACAATTATATCTCCACTTTTTAGATATCTTTTACCAAAATTGTATTTATTACTTCTTCTAAGTACCGCCTTTATCCTTGATATCAGCTCTCTTATTCTAAATGGCTTTGTTATATAATCATCTGCTCCTATATCCAGTCCTAATACAATATTTACTTCCTCATCTAATGCGGTTAAAAATATTATAGACATATCCTTAGTTTTTCTTATAAATTTACAAGCTTCATATCCTGTCCCATCTGGTAAATTTATATCAAGTATTGCTAAATCATAATCATTATTTTCTATTTCACTTTTTGCATCTTCCACACTTCCTACTACTTTAACTTCAAACCCTTCTGCAAGAAGTGAATATTCCGTTCCCATAGCTAAGGCTTCATCATCTTCTACTAATAATATTTTTTCCATGTTTACCTCCAAAGTATATTCAAAAAACCATGAGATAACTCATGGTTTTTTATTAATTTTCCTTAATAGCTTCTATTATATTACTTTTTCTTAATTTTTTCATAGGAATTAATGCAGATATATAGCCTATTACAATAACTCCTACTATAGCTACTATAATTTCTATATAAGGTATGTTATATGCAAATCCTTTAATTTCTGAAAATTTTAAATAAATAATATATGATAATATAGTTCCTACTATACTTCCAACTATACCTCCATATATTCCAAAACACATTCCTTCTAAACAAATCATTGATTTTAACTCTTTTGATGTCATACCTATTGCTTTTAAAGATGCGATCTCCTTTGTTCTTATAGTTATATTAGTAGATATTGTATTTATTATATTTATACTACTTATTAATGTTATAACTATCGTAAACCCTAAAAGTAATATTATTGGAAGTAAGTTATATGCCATTGCCTCTTTATTTAAATCTTCAACATTTTTAACATTAAAGTCAGGATACATCTTTATAAAACTATTTAACTCTTTTTCTACTTTATCTACATTTTTAGAATCACACTTAATTCCTACAGATTCTCTATTGAATTGACTCTTAGCAACATCATTATCTTTTATAATACTCTTTAAATTTTCAGTAGGTAATATTATCTTTTGTATTCCATTCATTCCTAGATAATAAGGAGCATCATCTATAACTGCGCTCACCTTAAGCGTTATTAGTTGATTTTTATTATAACTATCTTTTGCATTTTCCTCTATTTTAGGTTCTAAACCTTTACTATACTGATCTTGAGTTAATCTTTCTTGTTTATAGAAATAATTAGGATCTATTTTTATTTCATCTCCAACCTTCAGATTCATTACAGGAGATAAAATTGCATTTGGCATCTTTTCATTTTTAATAACTATTACCTCATTTTCTTTTAAGTTATCTATACTTCCACTAGATACATAAGGATTTAAGGCTTCTAATTTATTCTTATCAAATGCATTCATAAGTACAGATAAATATTTATAATCTTTATTCTCATATTTAACAGTATTTATAAAATCATAATTCTGATCTTTAATTATCTTAGGTATAACATACTCATCTACTACAGCCTTTAGTTTTATAGGTGTATAACTAGAATATGCATTTTCTATACCATTTAGTTTTTCTATACTTTCAAGCATATTGTCATCTATAAAGTATTCTCTATCTCCCTCAAAATTTTGAGATATTCTAAAACTCATCTTACTTTCTTCTGTAATCTTTTCAGTAAAATTCCCAGCATATTTAGCAAAACTTATAAACGATATAAATAGAATTACACTCATAGCCATCGATATTGATGTTATATAAAATCTCTTTTTATTTCTTTTTATATTTTTTATAGCCATTATTTGATTCACTTTTAGCATCTTATTTAAATTATATTTTCTTCTTGATTTTTTTATTTTTTCCTTACTTATTGAGTTGCTAGAACTTATTGCTACCAAAGGTGATATTTTTGATACTTTTATAGCTGGTAGTAAAGCTGATATATAGACTGATGTAGCTCCTATCACCATACTACCAATTATTACTATAGGAGATATTATAAATTTTATATCCGCTTCTCTTGTAAAAGATTTAAATATACCGAGAATTCCAAATATAGATATTATTCCTAAAAATAAGCCTATAGGCATAGCTATTATTATTATCGTAGTTGCTTCTCTTAATATTAATGTTCTTATTTGCTTTTTTGTTGCTCCCATAGCTTTAAGTTGACCAAATTGTTTAATTCTTTCTGCTATACTTATATTAAATGCATTATATATAAGCATAATAGTAGCCATTACTACTATTCCTACAACTATAGCCCCTATCCCAAATAAAGCACCATTCATACTTTTATCTTTGCTTTCTCCTGTAAACTTTAGTAATCTATCATTTTCTGCTATATTGTTTTTGCCCACTAATTTAGTAATATCATTTATAACGTCTCTTTTATTTGCATTATCCTTTATTTTTATATATATAGGTAGATTTTTTATATCTTTTTCTACATTAATATCTAAAACATATCCATTAGTTATTCCGCTTGCTTTAGAATCCCACTTATCGTTTGCTATACCTACTAAAATGTACTCTTTATTATCTACCTTTAGCTTATCCCCTATATTAATTGGTTTTTTAAAATATTTTAATATCCAGCTTTCTATAACTATTTCATTATTTTTTTCAGGTAATCTTCCTTCTTTAATTTGGACATTTTCTATGTTAAATAAACTTTTATTACCTGACTTTACATTTATTTTTTTATTTCCTACAAAGTTATCATATACCATTTCGTTTTCCGGAGATATAAACTCTATTTGAGGATTGTTTTTTATTTTTTCAAATTTTTCTTTATCTATATTTTTTAATATTATATGGTAATTTCCATTCAAATTTATTTGCTCTTGTACAAAACTATTTTGCAACGCAAGCAAAAATGTACCAATAGAACTTATAAGTGCTATAGAAAGTATTATACCTATAATCATTAACTGAGTTCTTTTTTTATTGTATTTTAAGTATCTATTACTTACACTTTTATAATTATTTATCATTATTTTTCCTCCTATGCATTATATACATCATCTATTATCTTTCCATCAGACACAGTTATAACTCTGTCCGCTTGTTCTGCTACCTTTTCGTCATGTGTTATAAGTATAAGTGTTTGGTTATATTTTTTTGCCGTACATTTAAGTAAATCTATAACTTCTTTTGTCGTTTTACTATCTAAGTTACCTGTTGGTTCATCGGCAAGTATTATAGCGGGTTTATTTATAAGAGCTCTTCCTATAGATACCCTTTGCTGTTGACCTCCTGATAATTCTGAAGGTAAATGATTTCTTCTTTTTTGAAGTCCCAATGTATTTATTATTTCATCTAAATATTTAGAGTCTACTTTTTCATTATCTAAAAGAGTTGGAAATGCTATATTTTCCTCAACGTCTAGAACTGGTATTAAGTTGAAAAATTGAAATATAAATCCTATATTTCTTCTTCTAAATATACTTAATCTATCATCATCTAGTTTATATATTTCATTATCATTTATAACCACGCTTCCACTACTTGGTCTATCTAATCCTCCCAATAAGTTAAGTAGCGTTGACTTTCCAGAACCTGATTGACCTACAACTGCTACGAATTCACCTTTATTTATGCTGAAACTTACATTATCTATAGCTTTTACTTTATTTTCACCTTGTCCATAATATTTTTTTAAATTTCTAACCTCTAAGACTTTCATATATCCAACCTCCGATTTATATATTTATTGATAAATTATGTATTTATTATAAACTTATACTTTTTTTAGCTCAATAAACGTACCATTACAATCTCTCATGTTAACTTACAAAAATGTAATTATAACTACACTGTGCTAAATATATTTTCAAATAAAATCACATTTAAAGAGCCAGTTCCTGATATTTTATCATGAACTGGCTCTTATAAGATAACCCTTTCAGATTATCTTATTTAATACAAATTGTATGTGTATTTTAATGCTATAGACTAAACTTATTTCCCTATTCACATCTTATTATTTTTGTGCACACTTAAATCATCTTATATACTAACCTTAACAACTTTATTATCTATATAATCTAAAAACTTAATAAAATCATCTCCAGATATATTAAATGTTTCCGTATTTATAGCTGGATGAAAGTTAAGATTTTGACCATCTAGTAAATCATTATCTATTATAACTTCTACTACACTATTTGTATCATTTATAATACTAAATGGATTTACACTACCAGGTGTTACCTTCATTAATTCATATAATTTATCTGGTGAATCAAATGAAAGCCTACTACTTCCAATTTGTGATTTTATTTCTTTTAAATCTACAGCTTTATCGTGTTTTGATACCACTAAATAATTAAGACTTTTATTAGAGTTTTTCAAAAATAAGTTTTTACAGTGATGCCCTGGCATGTCCTTTGTAACTGCGTAAAATTCATCAGCTGTAAATACTTCATCATGTTCTAAAATATTATATTTTATATCTAGCTCATCTAATTTATTATATATTTCTTTTTTCATAAGTTACCCCCTGCTGCATTTATATAAGTATATTATTACATAAATTTTAGTTTATTTAAACTGTCTAAATTAGTAACATTCAGCTGAAATTAAATTCACTTGACAATCTCCTCTTAATGTAGCAATTGCAAAAAACTCTATTGAGTTTAGTCCATCATAACTGCAATGTGGATATATAAAATTTAAATTGTTGCTTTGATTACAATCAATTTCATTTTGACTTGTACACATTGATTTTTCATCTATATTTTCTAATTTTGATGTTCCGCATACATTGTAGTTTGTTAAATCTTTATAACTTGAAATTTTCACTTGCAATCTTAATGTAACCCCAGGTGCTGGATTTTCTTTAGTTCCATAATTTTTAGGTTCACTAGCAGTTACATTACAGTCCAAGTAATATCCAGGACTTGCAGAAATTGTTTTAGGTGAAACAGTTGCATCTGCTAAATAACTTCCCTTTCCGTTAAATGTACCTTTACAACTATATGAGAAGTAAAATATTAGATTAGCTATAATTTCATCATTTTTATTTCTAATATAATATCCAAACGGCCCATACTTTCTATCAACAAATCCCTCCATATCCTCCCAAACAGCGTTTTTAGGTAAAACAGATACAGAAACCGATTTAAAATTTACATTAGATTCTATATAACTAAATCCCCAATTATCTTTAATTATTTTTGATTCAAATTTTTCACAACAATTTAATCTTTTATCTTCATCTATATTCAATTAGTATCATTCTCCTTTATAAATGTAATTAACATAAGGTTTTTTTTAGCCTTATATAGTCAATATATGTTAATTTCTAATCTAAATTGTCAAAATAATTAAATACTAAAACACAAAAAAATCCTAACTAATTTTTATAGTTAGGATTTTTTACTAATTAACTATTGAACTTAAAACTTCAAAATTATTTACATCGATTAGTCCTTTATCGGTAATTTTCCATTTAGGACTAGTAGATAGAGCTAAGAAGGATAAATGCATAAATGGAGCATGTAAATTTCCACCTAAATCTTTACTTACTACACTTTCTAGTAAATCTATTTTTTCACTTACTTCACTACCTGTAAGTTCATCTGTAATAAGTCCTCCTACATTTAATCTTAGTTCTTCTAATACTCGACCATTATTAACAACAGCAATACCTCCGCCCATTTCTATTACCTTATTAACTGCGACTACCATATCTTTTATATTAGTTCCAACAACAGTTATATTGTGAGTATCATGAGCTATACTTTCTGCAAATGCACCCTTTTTAAGTCCAAAACCATTAACAAAAGCTTTACCTATATTATTATTTCTCCCATATCTTTCAATACACGCAATATGTAAAATATCATTAGTTATATCTGCTTCTATTACATTATTTCTAGTTTTCAATTTAACTTCCATACACTCAGTCAAATTTTGATCAGGTATCGCTTTTATACATCTCGCAACAACTTCTCTTTCATTACTTATAATTTCTATATCTTTTTCATTTATTTTACCTATTTTAATAGAATTTTTTACACTATTAGGATAAGTATATTTAGGCAAGTCTATCAATAGTTTTTTATTAGAAGCTACAAGCTTTCCTTCTATAAAAACCGCTTCTATATCCATATCATTCAAATCATTTATTATTGCAATATCAGCAACTTTTGATGGAGCTAGTACACCTCTATCCTCTAAGTTAAAGTAAGTTGCAGAATTTATTGTCGCCATTTGTATAGCTTCAACAGGACTTACACCTTCTCTTATAGTTCTTTTTATTATTTCATTCATATGCCCTAATTCTTGTAAATCTTTTGCCACCATATCATCTGTAGCTAATATACATCTTCTTGAATCCAAATGTTCTTCTGTTATTGCTTTTATACATTCCCCCATATTCTTTTGAGTTGATCCCTCTCTCATGAATACGTAAACACCTTGTCTTAACTTTTCTATACATTCAGATTTAGTAGTTGTTTCATGGCAAGAACATTTTCCACCAGTACACACTATATGTGCAGCAAGTTCATTCGAGAACAATTCTGGAGCATTACCATCTACTATTTTCCCTATACTTTTAGCATAAGTAGTCGATGCTAATAAGTCTGTTATTATTTCTGGAGTATTGTTGTATACATGTTTTGCATTGCTAAATCCTTGAAGTTCTCCTATACCTATTATATTTTTATAGTTTAGCAAATCTTCCATATCTTTAGAACTAACATCAACTCCTGCTGTTTCAAGGCTAGGGCAATCTGGAGTTAACGCAGGAACTACAAATCTTACATAGTTTGGAACAAAACTTGCTTCATCTGCCATAGCTTTCATTCCAACAGTACCTAAGGCATTTCCTATTTCATGAGGGTCTGCTATCAAAGTTGTAGTACCTGATGGTATAGAAAGCCTAGAAAACTCAGTAACTGTTAGCATGCTACTTTCAAAATGCATATGAGAATCTATAAATCCAGGAGATAAATATTTACCACGAACATCTACTACTATAGTGTTTTCACCTATTAATTTATCACAATCACCTACCATTAATATATGCTTTCCTTTTATAGCTATATCTCCTGTATATATTTCTTTTGTCAGTACATTTACAATGTTCCCACCATACAGAACAATATCTGCATGGTGTTTATAACTCATAAGTGTATCTATTAACTCCTTATACTCCATTGCTTGTTTTATATATTTCAATTTTAATCCTCCCAAACATCTATATTATCCACTATGCCTATAATAGCTGCATTTATCGATGATTGTAATTTTTTTGTTGCATTTCTAGCAGCTGTACCTTCTGTATATATTACAAGTTCTCCAATTCCAGCTCCTACTGTGTCTACAGCTATTAGTGGTTTTCCATCTATTTCATTTTTTAAGTTCAATGGCTGAGTTATCATTAATTTACTTCCTACCAATGAATCATCTTTTTTAGTCGCAACTACAGTTCCTATAACTTTCCCTATTTGCATTTTTATCCCCCTATTTCAATTTTTATTTTCTTTTGTTTTATATAATCTTTTGCCATTGGAGTTATTATAGTATTCTTTGATATGCTTATACGGTCTTCATTTAAGTTCATAATATCATTTAATGTTATTACTTCCTTACTTGCTTCATCGTTTTTATTTTCATGATCAATTGTTTCATTTTTATAGTTAGTATGATTGTTATTTAAGAGATCAAGAATTTCTTTTATATTCCTGTGATTTGTAGGTATCATTACATATGAATTGTCGTCTATAGAATTAAATTTATTATTTGATATAAGAGTTTTACAATTACTAGATTCTTTTTTGTTATCTTTTTTTATATTTTTACTTATTTTGTTCAATATATTTTTTGTAAAATCAATTTTTTCTTTCATCTATTTAATCTCTGCTTAAAATTACTCTTTCAACTTCTGAGTGTGGTCTTGGAATAACATGTACTGAGTGAAGTTCACCTACATTTCTTGCTGCTTCTGCTCCAGCATCTACAGCAGCTTTAACTGCACCTACATCTCCACTTACCATAACAGTTACTAATCCAAATCCTATTTTTTCATATCCCATTAAAGTTACATTAGCTGATTTAACCATAGCATCTGCAGCTTCTACTGCACCTACCAAACCTTTAGTTTCTATCATTCCTAGCGCTTGCCCCATAATAAATTCCTCCCGTTATCAATTATTTTCTTTGCTTTTATTTTCTATTACTTTTTTATTAATATTTTTTACTTTAAGATTTTTTTCAAATTCTTTAATCAAAACATCAATTTCTTCATGAGGTCTTGCTATTGTTTTACTTGAAACAATTTTCCCAACTTTGTTTCCTGCCTCAACACCAGCGTCGATAGCGGCATTTACTGCTGCAACCTCCCCAGCTATATGTATGGTTACACTAACCGCTTTTTCAACACCTATTACTTTATCATATCCTACTAGTGTAATATCCGCTGCTTTGCTTGCAGCATCAAGAGCTGCTATCGCTGTAGTAAGTCCTACAGCTTCAATCATCCCTAGGGCTTTTCTCATATTATCCCCCCTTATTTAGCTAAATCTTTTAAACTAATCATATTTTTACATTTATTATTTGTATTTATATTTTTATCTACAACTATATTGTGATTCAAATCTTTTAATGATTTAAATTTCATTTCTTTATTTATATGCTTCTCATTATTAAGATTATTTAAATTATTTTTTTTACTATTTTTGTATAATATACTTTTTAAAATTTCAACTTCTTTACAATTTATATTTTCAATTTTTTTATTTTCTTCTTTTTTACATGTTTTTTTATTAAGTGCTTTATTTGATATATTCTTCATAACAGCTTTTGTCAATAAATCTGCCACTTAACCACCACCTATAAAATTTTACTTACTTCATCATGAGGTCTAGCTATTACATTAGTGGATATTATTTCCGCTAATCTTCCTGCACTTTCTTCTCCATTTTCAACAGCTGCTTTAACAGCTGCTACATCTCCTTTTATAATTGCTGCAACTATTCCTGATCCCACCAAATCTATGTCAACTAACTCTACATCTGCTGATTTTAACATCGTGTCCGCAGCTTGAATTGCACCTATTAAGCTTTTTACTTCTACTATTCCTAGTGCTTTCAATCATACTCACCCCTTTAACATAAGAAGTTAAAAATAATCATCTATGTTTATATTTTCATAACCTGGTATTATAGCTCTATTAAACAATTCATTGTCCAAAGGCTTCGTTGCATCAATCCCCATTTTATCGCTAAGGCCTTTATTTACATGAGAGGCTTCTAATGGACTTCCAAGTGCATTAGGTATTATAATTACATCCTCACTTGCTTGCACTCTTGAAGCTATTGCAAATTCCACATCTTTATAGCTGTATATATCTACATCATTATCAACTATAACCACATGTTTTAAGTCTTTACTACTTCCAAGCGCTGTCAATATAGAACTTTTTCCATCTCCTTCATTTTTCTTGTTTATCTTTACAACTGCATGAAGTCTACATCCTCCACCTACCGTTACATTGATATCTATTACATCCACTATATTTTTTAAAGCACTATATATTTCAACCTCTCTTATAAGACCATTTGATAAATGTTCTTCTCTTGAAGGAAATGCATGTTGAAAAATCGGATTATCTCTATGCATTATAGCTTTAACGTCTATAGTTGGATGATTTGATACTTCACCATAATATCCCATAAGTTCCCCGAAAGGACCTTCTTTTATTTTTTTATTTGGATCTAAATACCCCTCGATTACAATTTCACAAAATGCTGGAACTAATATATCTACCCTACTACATTTTATAACTTCAAGTGGTTCATTTTTTAAAGCACTATAAACCTCATACTTATCTAGCCCATATTTTGAAGAACTAATTTGAGATGCTATCAAAAATTCTGCATCATATCCTAAAACTATTGCACACTCTAGCTTTTCATTATTTAATTCAGCTTTTTTAATTATATTATTCAAATGAGGAGAAGCTCCAGATACTAAAGCACTTATATTATCTTTATCATTTATTTGGAATCTTCTAACTGCCATATGTGTATCATTAGTTTCTGTATCTTTTATTATTAGCATCCCTGCTGTTATAAAATTTGATGAATCTTTTTCATGAGATGTAGGAATCGGAAATAATTTATTTATATCTATATTTTTAGTTATAATATTTTGAGCAATAGGTCCACTTTTAACTTCTTTATAAGATTTTGGATTTGCTATAGCATCCATAAATTTATAAATTCTATTTTCTTCATTTACATCCATTAAATCATTAAATATTTTTCTATTTCCGTATACTCCACCAACTAAATCTATATCATAATTTTTTATATTCTTAAAAACTATAGGTACTTCATTATCAAAATACCTAAGTACAGCTCCTAATTCAAATTCTTTATCAACTCTCTTTTTACAAGTTTTTAGATATCCTGATTTTTCTAATTTATCTAAAGTAAATCTAAGCATTTGACTCTCCACATTATTCCCCCCATCTCTTAAGTAAATTATGTTCTATATCAAATTGATCTAGACACCTTCCTATAATAGATGAAACAATATCACTTATATCCTGAGGATGATTATAAAATCCTGGAGTAGGAGGCATAATAGTAACCCCTATATTAGAAAGCTTTAGCATATTCTCAAGATGAATAGAACTTAAAGGAGTTTCTCTCGGAAGTAATACTAATTTTCTTCTATCTTTAATGCATACATCAGCGCATCTAGTTAATAAAGATTCGCTAAATCCATGAGCAACTGAAGCCAATGTCTTCATAGAACACGGAACAATTATCATACCATCTGTTTTAAATGATCCACTCGCTATCGGCGCTGCTAAATCATAATTTTCATAATAAAAATCAGCCATTTTTTTAAGCTCGTCTAAACTTACCCCGCACTCATGCTCAGCAACATATTCACCCATATTAGAAACTACCAAGTGACTCTCAACACCAAGCTCTCTTAATGCTTGTAAAATTCCTAAAGCATAAATTGCTCCACTACCGCCTGAAATCCCAACAACAATTTTCATAAAATTCCCTTCCACTTCCTATCTTTTTCTCTCATACATAAAGTATATAGTGTTGATATTCTGTATGGCTTGAGGTGATATTTTGGGATGTAGCGACATTTACAAGCATCTTTTCAGCTTGTATGGAGCAAATCCCAAATATCCTCTCCAAGCCTAAACCAGAATATCAACACTATTTAAACTACTCTACTTTGTTTTCTGTATCTCCGCCTCCAACCCAAGGGTCTAAGTCTTTCTCCCATGCATCTATATAATCATCTATAGACATAACTTTCGTAAATATACTTAAATCTCTAAGCCCTGCTTCATGCATCTCATCATTTTTAGAATGAACTCCATCACTTAAAGTTATAACTTTATACGCATTATATAATGCATCACTAGCAGTACTTCTAACACATACATTAGTCCATACTCCAGTAACAACTACAGTATCTATATTTTCTTCTCTTAAATATAAATCTAGGTCAGTATGCGCAAACCCACTATGTCTTCTCTTTGGAACTATATATTCTTCACCTTGTGGATAAAGTTCTTTTATAAAATCAGAACCCCAAGTTCCTTTAACTGCATGAACTGGTCTAACTCTAAAATCAGCATCATTTTTTCTATGCGCTTCTTGTATATGCACTAACTGAACATCGTCTAATCCTCTAGCATTTCTTTCTCTAACCCAAGCAAAAAGCTTTTGAAGATCAGGTATTATTTTTTCTCCTCCCGGACATCTTAATGGAGCTTTCTCTCCCACAAAATCATTTAACATATCTATAACTAAAATTGCATGTCTTTTCATAATAAATCCCCCTCTTATTCTCTTTCCTCACCGAAAAAATTAAGTTTCTAAAGATTGATAGTATAGAGGGTGGGAGTTGTGACTTGCTGAAGAAGCGTTAAAGACCGCGCACTTCAGGTCTTTAGCGACAGAAGCAATTCACAACTCCCGCTCTCCACTACTAATCAACATTAGAACTTGATATTTTTATCTAACTTACTTATTGTCTGACGCTTTATAAATTTACCGAATCCTGGTTTAACCTTTATACCTTTTATATTTTTGACATGTTCAAGAATTAACTCTGGATGATCTTTTCTATAACTAACTTTATATTCTCCACTAGTTAATTCTTCAGGGTTATTAAATACAACATCATAATTTTCTAATTTTCCTAAAACTCCAGCTTCTCCATCTTCATAAACTAAATTACCTCTAACTATAGTTTTAATTATTCTTCCTTTTAACTTCATTCCTTCAAGTGGAGTATATCCACACATAGTTACTAAATTCTCATTCTTAATAGTCCATTCTTTATTTAAATCTATTATTGCAAAGTCAGCATCTGAACCTATATTTAAAGCACCTTTTTTAGGATATAATCCATAATGTTTAGCTGCATTAGTACTTAGTATATCAACTAATTTACTTAGTGAAATTTTTCCCTTATTGTATCCTTCACTTACTATTACAGGTACCATAGTCTCAACTCCTGGTATACCTGGGAATGAAGTCCATATGTTCGTACCTTCTTTTAATTTTTCACTTTCTATTTCATATGGTGCATGGTCTGTTGCTATGAAATCTATACTTCCATCATTTATACCTTTCCAATGTTCTTCATTATCTTTTTTAGTTCTAAGAGGTGGAGCTATTTTTGCAAGTGGCCCATATTCAGTCATAGCATCTTGATAATTTAAAGTTAAGTAATGAGGACAAGATTCACTAGTTACGTCTAACCCTCTCATTTTAGCTTCTTTTACTAGCTTAGCCCCTATACCCGTGCTCATATGAACTATATGAAGTCTAGCTTTACTAGCTTCAGCAAAGCTAATGCCTAACTCTATAGCAACCTTTTCAGCAAGCTCCATTCTAGCTTCTGCCCAAGCAGGTCCATCAAGTCTACCTTCTTCTTTAAATTTATTTACATAAAAATCACACATTGCAAAATTTTCTGCATGTATTCCTATCGGAAGCCCTGTTTCTGATACTGCTTTAAAACATTCAAACATTTCTGGATCCGTAACTCTTGGATAAGTTGGAACAGATGGAGTCATATAAACTTTAAAAGCAACTACCCCATAATCAGCTTGTTCTTTTACATTATGCATCCAACCTTCACGAACATCTTCTCCTGTAACTCCTCCCCACATAGCATAATCTACTACCGCTTGTGGTCCACATATACCTAGTTTTGTTTCTAATTGTTCTATACTTCTAACTGAAGGAACTGAACAACAAGGCATATCAATTATAGTTGTAACTCCACCAGTTGCAGCAGCTGCTGTTCCTGTTAAAAAGTTTTCTCTATGAGGAAATCCTTGATACATAAAATGCGTATGTGAATCTATACAACCTGGCATTACTAAGTTTTTATTTGCATCTATAATTTCTTTTGCATCTATCATATTTATATCATCAACAAACCCTACTATTTTTTCGTCTTTTACTAATATATTAGTAAGAACCATTTCGTCTCCTTGAGGTATGTTTGCATTTTTTATAATTAAATCCATAATTTAAAATCCCCCTTACATATCCATTAAATGAGTTTCTAATACTTGTTCGTTTTTAAAATCCTCTAATTGTAAATAATAGTTAAATGTATCTAATACATAGTCTAGCTTTATAGGTCCTACTAATTGACTTCCAGTTACTATTACTCCATATCTCTCAGCTTCTCTTTTTACAAATTCAAACGCTCTATGAATAGGAGTTTGATAACAATCTAGTAAATTCATAGAAACTACTACTCCTTCTTTTTCTGGGAATTTAATTCCAACTGCCCTAACAGTACTAAATCCTCCACTTGGTCCTCTTAATGCTTTAGCTATTTTTTTAGCTATCTCTACATTTTCAGTTCCAAGGAATATATTATAAGCTGTAAGCCCATTAACTTCAGCGCTCGATAATGTTGCTCCAGCTTTTTCACTTAATAATCCATCAACACTTAAATCTGGCTTTCTATTATTGTATTCTTCTTGTCTACTGCTATCATCTTTTATCTCTTTTAAAAGATCTCTAACACCTTCATATTGACCTTTTCTTATATATGCAAATGCCTTTCTTTCTTCTGTACTAGCACTTTCTCCTGCAAAGTATATAGGGACTTTACTTTCTTTATGTAACCTTTCCCCTATTTCTTTTGATAGCTTCACACACTCTTCTATAGTTATATTTTTAAGTGGGAATATAGGCAGAGTATCTTGTGCTCCTATTCTAGGGTGAGTTCCTTTATGTTCTCTCATATCTATAAGTTCTATAGATTTTTTAGCCATATTAACTAAAGCATCTTTTACATCTTCTGGCTCTCCTATAAATGTAACAACTGTTCTATTAAAATCTGCTTCTGGTTCATAGCTCACTAACTTTACATTTGAATTTCTAACTACGTCTACAATAGCTTCAATTACATCTTTATCTTTTCCATTACTAAAATTTGGCACTGCTAATACATATTGTTTTTTCTCCATACAATTATCTCCTTATTTTTTTTAAATTTAATAAGTAGATAAACTATTAAAACAAGCAAATCTTCATTTATCCAAACTTATGATTAATTTTTATCTATTGAATTTTTCTGCAGTTTAAAGTAAGTTTTCTAATTTTTTTATTTACACTTGTTTATAAATTATATTTTCTAGCTATTGTGAATATAACTTATTAAATAAAGTTTTTAAGGAGGTGTTTTAATGGGGTTGAAAGTAATTGATTTGTCACAAGAAATTTATCAAGGTATGTCTGTTTTCCCAATGCATCAACCTACCTTTATAATGACAAATATGACTCATGAAGAAAATATGAAAAGAACCGGAAGTAAAACTTTAGGATTTTCTGCTAGAAATTTACTTATAAGTGAACATGGTGGTACTCATTCTGATGCTGTATGGGAATATAAATCCAGTGGTAAGACTATAGAAAATATGCCTCTTGAGTATTTTTTTGGAAGTGCTATTTGTATAGACTTAAACAATATTCCTTATAGTAGGTATATTGAAATTAAGGATATAGAAATTTCCTTAAAAGAATCTAAACTTCAAATTGAAAAAGGCGATATATTGCTAATGTACACTGGTCATTATGACAGAAATTTTAACACAGATAAGTGGCAAACTGAATATTCTGGGCTTAGTTATGATGCAGCTAAGTACCTAGCAACATCTGGAGTAGTTAATATAGGAGTTGATGCTCCTGCAATTGACCATCCAAAAGACTTAAATTTTTCAGGACATTTAGTATGTGGAGAGTATGATATAACCAACACAGAAAATCTTTGTAATCTTGATCAATTAGTGGGTAAAAGATTTTTATATTTCGGATTACCACTTAAAATTAGAGAAGGTTCTGGGTCCCCAATAAGAGCCATTGCTCTTTTGGAAGATTAATTCTTGTAGCTAGCAGCAAAATTTATATTAGGAGGAGAATTTATGAGTGAAAATAGTTCTTCTCAAAAGATTAAAAATCAAAATAACTCAGGATTACTATATAGAATAGAAGATAGACCAAATTTGCAACTTTCAATCCTTCTTGGTTTTCAACATATAGTTGCAGCTTTTGGTGGAATTGTTGCAGTTCCTTTGGTCATAGGTCCTGCAATAGGTGTTGATGTTAGAACTACAGCTATGTTAGTTAGTGCTACAATATTTGTAGCAGGTCTTGCAACTATCATCCAAGCAAGAGGTATTTACAAAATTGGAGCTAAACTTCCTTGTATTATGGGTACATCTTTTACATTTGTAGGACCCGCAATAACAGTTGGTACTTCTATGGGTCTTGCAGGAATATTTGGTGCTACCATACTTGGTTCCTTTATAGAAATGATTTTGAGTAGATTTATAAAACCTCTTATGAAATTTTTCCCACCTGTTGTTACAGGTACTGTTGTTACTTTAATAGGACTTACACTTGTTCCTGTTTCTATGGATTGGTGTGCTGGAGGTATTGGTTCTCCTACTTATGGAAGTATTACAAACATTTGTATAGCTTTAATGGTTATGGTTATAGTCGTAGGGTTTAATATATATGGTAAAGGAGTTCTTAGCAGTTCTTCAATTTTGATAGGAATGTTTGTAGGTTACTTAGCGTGTATCCCTATTGGATTGGTTGATTTTACACCTATAAAAGAAGCAAGTTGGATAGGTTTGCCTGGAATACCTGTAATCTTAGAGCATGGAATAAAGTTTAGCCTAGCTGGAGTTGCTCCATTTATTATAGCTTATCTAGTAACTACTATAGAAACTGTAGGTTGTTTAATCGCAATAGGTGAAGCTTCAGATATTAAAACTTCTAGTGAACAATTAAGTAAAGGAGTATTGGCTGACGGTCTAGGTAGCTTTTTAGCTGGTTTTTTCGGAGTATGCCCTAATACTACATTTAGTCAAAATATCGGTCTTATTCCTATCACTAAAGTCGCAAGTCGACATGTGGTTATAATATCAGGAGTAATTATGATGTTACTTGGAATATTCCCAAAATTGGGAGCTCTAGTTGCATCTATACCTAGCCCTGTTTTAGGTGGAGCTGGAATAGTAATGTTCGGAGTTGTTGCTGCTAGCGGAATAAAAACATTAAGCAAAGTTAATATAAATAATAGAAACTTAATTATAATATCTGTTTCTATAGCTCTTGGACTTGGAATAACTACAAGACCTGAGCTTTTAACAGTTTTACCTGAATCTTTGAAATTATTATTTGGTTCAGGAATAAGCACAGGAACTATATTTGCAGTAATGCTAAATATACTTTTAAAAGATACTGAGTAAGTACAATATAAAATTAATTGAAATAACTATTCAACTTTAAAAGATAGTTATTTTTTTTTACATTCAATTAAAATTTTATTAAGAAATTTAAGAATTGTTTAAATTGTATTTACATTTTACATCATTTTATAGTATAATAATCTAATATCTAACTAAATTAAATAAGGAGTGATTTGATGGAACTTTACAAAATTAACGGAATCCTTAATCTTAATTTAAACATCGCTGCTACGATTGCATTAACATGTTTTTTAATAATTTTAGGAAAAATAGTAAAAAGACGAATCTCAATTTTAGATAGACTCTGTATACCTGGTCCAGTTATAGGCGGTATATTTTTTGCACTTTTAGTTTTTTTACTTAATCAATTTAATATATTAACTATTGTATTGGACACTGGTTTACAATCTACATTTATGGTTGCTTTCTTTACTACCGTAGGTATAGGAGCAAGTTTTAGCCTTATTAAAAAGGGAGGCAAGTCTGTACTGATTTACTGGATATTTTGTATAATACTTATATTTTCTCAAAATATTATAGGGTTATTAGGAGCATTATTAACAGGACTTGACCCATTGCTTGGTCTTATGTGCGGTGCCATATCTATGGGTGGTGGACATGGAACTAGTGCAACTTTTGGTCCAACTTTAGAATCAATGGGAGTTGTAGGCGCTAACACCATAGGTCTTGCTGCTGCAACATTAGGACTTATTTGTGGTGGATTTGTAGGGGCTCCAACATCCAAATTTTTAATTGAGAAGTATAAATTAAAACCAAATGATTCTCTTTCAAACAACTTACATAATCATAGCGAAATTGAAGACGATATGAATAGTGAAATTGCGGTAGCATCCGATTCTAAAATATCATCAAAATTGGATTCTTCAGAATTTATTAAACATATCTGTATATTAACGACATGTATGTCATTAGGGTATGTTGTTAGCAATTTTATAGGTAAAATAACAGGTTATTCATTACCTGAGTATGTGGGTGGTATTTTGGTTGCTATATTATTCAGAAATAGTAATGATAAATTTAAATTTATAGATGTTGACTATTCATGTTTCGAACTTTTAGGTGATATAAGTTTAAATTTATTTTTAACGATGGCCCTTATGAGTATTAAACTTTGGGAGTTAAAAACACTTGGATTACCTATGTTGATTATAGTTTTAATGCAAGTATTATTTATAATTTTATTCACTGTATTTGTAATGTTTAAATTATTAGGTAAGGATTATGATGCGGCAGTAATGGTTGGAGGATTTATAGGTCATGAACTTGGTGCTACTCCAAATGCACTTGCTAACTTGAATTCAATATGTAGTAGATATGGGTACTCAGAGAAAGCATTTTTTACAATACCAATTGTATGTGCCATTTTAATTGATCTAGTTGCAATCCCTACTATAATAATGTTTATAAATATGCTATCATAAAATTTTAATTACATGATAATATAAATTTAATTTTCTTAAAATAAAAAAGAGTTGCCTTTAATTAAAGGCAACTCTTTTTTATTAAAATGCACTTGATTTAGCTGTTATTTCATACTTATCGAAATCATTCTTAGAACATAATATTTCTACTTTTCTTTTCTCTTTAGGCATAATGTCTGTCTCATTAGTAAACGAACTTTCAATAACCGTTCCTTCTTTATCTATTAATTTATAATCAAACTGTAAATAATCTATTTTTTCATTACTTTTGTTTTCAAATGTTCCTACTATTTTAGTAGTAAATTGATCTTTTTCTACTTCCCAAGACATGTCTTTAGCTAAGTCTTTAACTTTGCTATCATTCTTAACAGTATCTTCTTTTACTTGATTTACAGCTTTATCCACGCTAGACACTCCAGCTGTAAACATAGCTGCACACCCTCCTATAATAACTACAATACCTATTAATATACCTACTATAACTTTTTTCATAATAAAACCTCCAATAAATAATTACTTGTTGTTTTTATTATAAAATTTATATTTAATTTATTGGTGTGCTATTAGCATACACATTTTTTATTATTTCAGTAACTCAAGACCCAAGCCAAAAATCATAAAAAGTATAAAGCTATAAATTATATATCCAAATATACTAAAATACCTTTCTTTACTTCGTATCATAGGTAACTTACTCTTTATATTTAAAAAGTTAGTGTATAATAAAAATAATGATAATAATAACCCTATTACAAGTATATTTTCTATAAATGTTGTTGTACTATCTACGAAAACTATACCAGTGATTAAAAATAAATACCATAAAATAGCTAACATCATATTCAACTTATTTCTAGATCTAAATCCCGGTAATATATCCCATAAGCTGTTACTTTTTTTAGTATTAATATTTAAAGTCTTTGTATCATTATCTATTTTTTTATTCTCATATGTTTTTTTTATTTCTTTATAACTTGTATTAATTAACTCTTTTAAATCTTCTTCTAGATTTTCTACACTTTGGTATCTTTCATCAGCAGATATTTTCGTACATTTTTTTATTATATCTTTTAATTTCCCATGGTTTTCTATTTCTTTTGTATGCTTTCCTGTAGTCAATACATTCATCATGATGCCAATAGCATATATATCACTTCTACAATCTGTTTGATCAAATCCAAATTGTTCTGGCGATGCATAACCCTTTGTTCCCAAAAGAGTCGTGTCCATATTTTCTCCGTATTTGTATAGTCTTGCTATATCAAAATCTATTAGTTTTAATACTCCATCATTGCTTATCATTATATTAGCAGGTTTTATATCTCTATGAATTATGCAAGGGTTCAAATTGTGAATTTTTTTAAGAGCATTACATAATTCAATCATGTATTTTACTACAGTATTCTCACTTATCATTCCCTCTTTTTTTAAAATTTCTTGCAAAGTATCTCCACTTATAAATTCTTCAATTATTATTAATTTATCTTCATATTCAAAAGCTTCATATATTTTAGCCATATTATTACTTTCTATATGAGTTAAATTTTCATATACTTCTATCGTATACTCTTTTAATACACGTTTTATATAAAACTTTTCATCTAAAGTACTTTGAACTAAAAATATTTCACTTTTTCTACTTTTATGTATAGATTTTAATTCTTCATATATTGATATCTTGTATTCTGCATCTATATTCAATATTTTTGCACCTCTTTTATTGATTTTATTTCCATAGAATTATATCATATTAATATGTGAGGTGGAATTATTTATATGAATAATAATAAAACAGTTGAACTTATGAGTGTTTTAAATAATATAGAAAATGAATCTTGTCTAGATGAGTTTATTAAAATTGCCAAAGAAAATTTTTCTGATTTAAGCTTACCTAGCTTTTTTGAAAGCATATGCAAAGAAAAAAATATAAGCAAGAGTTTACTTATAAAAAATGCTGAAATCGACAGGACATATGGATATCAAATTTTAAACGGAAGTAAAAAACCAAGTAGAGATAAAATTATTCAACTATGTTTATCTGCTAAATTAAATTTAGAAGAAAGCAATAAAGCTCTTAAATTAGGAAATGTAGGAGAATTATATCCTAAAAATCCTAGAGATAGTATTTTAATATTTGGAATTAATAAAAGCCTAAGCATCTCTAAAATTGATGAATTACTTTATAATAGAAATTTTGAAACTCTTTTAGATATTTAATTTTCTGAACAAAAAACTCTTTCCTAGTAATTTCATTTTAACTAAGAAAGAGTTTTTATTTATTATATATTAAAGTCCTCAACACTATTTCTTACAGGTTCTTCATTTAAAATGAAGTTAACTAATTTTTCTCCATATGGAAGACATATTTGTATAAATGGGCCTGTTATAAGCATTGCTATAACTGTTCCAAGACCTACTGTACCTCCTAATAAATACCCTGCAATCAAAAATGTAGCATCAATTCCCATTCTTATCCAACGATATTCTAACTTCATTTTATCTTTTATAATAAACGGTATTATGTCATTTGGTGCCATTCCTACCTTAGTAGATGAAAGAATAGAAAATCCTACAGCTATGATAAAACATCCTAATCCTACTAAAACTACTTTTCCAATATAACTATAGTGTTGAATTGGAAAATATGTAACAACGTTTACAGCCATATCAATAATTGGCCCAACTCCAATAACACATATTAAAGTACCTATTTTGATATGATTTTTCTGAACTAAAAATATTATTGTAAATAATACAATTAAGATTATTCTATTCGCAGTTCCTGTAGTAGCGTTTACCCCAATGCTATTTAATGCACACGCTAATCCTTGTGTAAAAACTGTAAATGGATCTGAGCCTATATTTGTTTTTAAATATAAAGCTACTCCAAATTGAATTATACTCATTCCTATAAAAAACAATGTTAACCTTTTCACAGAGCTTAAAAGTTTATTCATCCATATACCCCCTAAGTATGTCTACTATTCCAATTGACTTTAAGTTAATTACTTGGTTACTTGATTTATTGACTTTTACAGAATAATATAATTTCAAAAATATGTCAATAAAGTTTGTTATTTTTTGCTCATTCTTATGAGTAATAATATTTCTTATTGTCTTTTTTCTTACCTTTAACCCTTTGATATTACTATACTTTAATCTCTTTTTAAAAATAATTTTTTAAAATAATTTTTTTTATATATTTTTAAAATTCATTTTAAAAATATATAAGTTTAATAATTTAAGAGCTGTAAATCATGCTTACTATTTAAACATAATTTACAGCTCCATAATAATTTTTAATTCTATTTTTTTAAAGTTATAACTACCTTAAATAAATCTCCATCAGTACTAATATTAAAACTTCCGCCTTGAAGCTCAACAAAACTCTTTGCTATTGCAAGCCCTAATCCACTACCTTCTGTGTTTCTAGATTTATCTCCTCTTACAAACCTTTCAACTAAATCTTCTACATCAAAATTAATTTCTTCTGCCGTCATATTTTTAAAACTTATTTTTACAACGTCATATTCACTTGTTATATCAATATAAACTCTAGAGTACTCCATTGCGTACTTACTTATATTTATTAAAAGATTTTCAAATACTCTAAATGTTCTTTGACTATCCAATTTCAATATTAATTTTTCTTCTGAGAAATTTGTTCTTATTTTTAAATTTGAAGCTTTTATTTTATCGTCCACTTCTACTAATGTCTGTTTCATCAAAGATACTACATCTACATCTATAATATTTAAATTTACATTACCGCTATTGACTTTGCTAACCTCAAATAAATCTTCTATCAAAACTCTTAATCTTTCAGATTTTCTATCCAATGTATCTATATATATTTTTCGTTTTTCTTCTGTTAAATTTTCATCTTTTAATAAGTCAACATAAGTTATTATAGATGTTAATGGAGTTTTCAAATCATGACTTACATTAGAAATCAATTCTGTCTTCATTTTCTGACTCTTAACTTCTTCATCTACAGCTTTTTTAAATCCTATTTGAATATTATCTATCTCATTTTTTAATACATTAAAAGTTCCTAAATCATCATTTAATTTTGTACCTAAGTTTCCATTTGCTATCTCTTTAGTTATATTTAGTAATTTATTGTAATCTCTATTTATAGAAAGATACTTCTTCTTTATAATAAAGTATAAAACTAAAGTATATATAGGAACTAATATCAATCCAAAAAACCAAGTACAGGAAATTAAGCTCACTACAATTAAATTAATAATTAATAAAGATACTATTTTCTTTTTATTATTTCTTCCTAACTCTATGTCAAACATCCATTTTTTTGTTTTTCTTAATTTCTTACGTATATATTTTGTACCTTTATAAATCAATGAATGGTCTTTTAAGTATGTTGTATGTTTAGTTTTTATAATGTGTTTTAATAAAATTACCCCTGTAAACATTACAGTAAATAAAACTATCCAGTAAATCAAGTTAATTAAATAATTAATTATATTATTCATATCAGTTGTAAATTGTAATTGAGTAAAACTTATTATTGATTTATTCATTACTGTTTTTATTATAAGTAAATCAGATGCTAAGTAGGCATAGGTAAATGATAGGTAAACCAAATATGCAACTACTTCTACTGGTATTTTTGTTATTTTTTCAAATATTTTTAACTCTTTGATTTCCTTATATGGAATAATTAGTGCAACCAAAATAACAAATGTTATTCCTATATTTATAAAAGCCCTAGAAGCCATAGTGTATGAATGCTCTTGCTCACTTATTTTTTTATAATGTATATTATCCAGATATTTTAAATCTTCAGGTACTCCATATATAAACTTCATATTTTTTATAGGTTTTAATTCATAAATATCTTCTCCTACATATCCAGAAAGTTTTTTATTTTGGTTTAAATTAGATTCGATAGTTCTTTCATCTGCTCCATGTAGCTTACTAATCTTCATATTTCCTTTATCATCAAAGTCAATAGATATATAAAAATCATATTTATCTTTTAAGTTTTCTTGTGCATTTTTTTCATTACTATCTAGTAAATCTAAATTTCCACTTGGACTTTTTTTAGTTAAATTTTTAGACTTATCTACAACATAATAATCTAAATTTCTTAAATTTGTATTTAAATTTTCAGTAAAATCATTTATCTCACTATTAAAGGTATCTCTGGTTTCCTTTTTATATTCATCATCATTAGTATCTACACCAGGCTTTAGCTCTAACATAAGATCTGATGGTCTTGTTTTCTCATTATTTTCATCATAAATTTTATAGTAAAGTCCATATGTAGATTCTATTAACTCTCTTGAGAAATCATTATTATCTTCATATATATTATATCCAAAATGATTACTATACTTTTTTATACTTTGATAAGATAATACCATTCCTATTGACGCTATTAATATTGTCATTACAATTATTAATTTTACATATAGTTTATTGTTTTTCAATTTTGTATCCAACGCCCCACACCACCTTCAAATATTTTGGATTTTTAGGGTTCATTTCTATTTTTTCCCTTATATTCCTTACATGTACCATTATTGTATCTGTATTTACAGCTCTTTCTTTCCATACTTTCTCATATATTTCATCTGCTGAAAATACCCTTCCTGGGTTTTTCATAAGCAAAGTAAGTATTTTAAACTCTATAGGAGTTGTTTTTACAAAGTTTCCATCAACACAAACTTCCTTTGTATTTATATTAAGTTCTAAACCACCTATAGTATGTATATTTTCATTTGGTATATTTTTTTCAACTAAATTTAAAAACTTTCTGTACCTTCTAAGTTGAGAATTCACTCTAGCTAAAAGCTCTAAAGGTTTAAAAGGTTTTTCAATATAGTCATCAGCTCCTATATTTAATCCTGTTATTTTATCAATTTCTTCAGATTTTGCAGATAACATTATGACTGGAAAATCATGATTTTCTCTTAATTTCATGGTAAACTCGATTCCGTCCATTTTAGGCATCATTATATCTACTATACTTAAATGAATAGTTTCTTTTTCTAATATGCATAATCCTTCAACCCCATTATTTGCAATAAATACATTATATCCTTGATTGTTTAAATAAGCTTTTACTGCATAAGCTATATCCTGTTCATCTTCTACAACTAAAATATTAAAATTCATTATTTCTACCCCACTTTATTATTTTTCTATATATATAATATCATAAGGTATTTTTTAATTTAACCAACTTCTTAAAACCTCCTTCATTATCTTTATCGTAATTATATAATAACTTTAAATTTTTAAGATAATCAGTATATAAATCTAAAGATTTTCTAAAGGTTTAACTTAAACTTTATTATTTAAATAATATAATAAAAAAAGCTGAAACCCATTAAACTAAGTTTCAGCTTTGATATGTATATATTTTCTTTAATTAAAAAATATTTATAAATTCATCTCCCCAGTGAACAACTCCATGAAATCCAGTCTTATCTTTCTTTATACCCATACTAAGTATTCCATATATTAGTACAAATATTATTATTCCTATAACTAATTTTTTCTTATTCATAAAACCATCTCCCTAATTAAAATACGTAAAAACAATCTATATTTTCCCTAATTTATAGATTGTTTTATAATTATATTTTATATAATATACCAATAATTGGAAAAAAGATAGTATTTTTTCTAACTTTATCTTAATTTGCTAACTTATTAAATTCCATATTAAGTGTATGATTTTTGTAATTATAGCCAAAAATAAAAAGCTAGTCATATTGACTAGCTTCTACATTTTAAGTTACATTGACTACAATCTCCGATACATTTATCAATATCTTTTATACAGTCATAAAAAGCTTCTTTACTACTGTTTTTAACTTTTATAACAGGTATCTTTTTTCTTTTAGCATCTCTTATTGCAAGTTCTGCCATACTGTGAGATATTGTTGACATTAATAAAACTATAGCATCTGGATTTCCTATTCTTTTTTTAAGACCTGATGGCATTTTTGTATATATTTTCGTGTTATAACCTTTTTCACGTAAAAGGCTTTTATAATCTTTCTCCATACATTCATGTCCACCTAAAACTAGCACACTCATAAGTTCACCTTCTTCCTTTATTGAATAACAGCTTTTAGCTTAGATTTTACATCTACTTCTTTATTTAAATTTGTTTTTTGTAGTTTTTTAAATATAATCATTCCTATTGCAAATATAATTATAGTTCCTATAATTAGTGCCATTATATTTTCAATAACAAATCCTGTAGTAATTAATGTACCTATTTGGTATACATAAAACGCTCCTACCCATGCAATAAAGAATTGATATAAAAATGATACTAAAGTCATCTTAGTCCCATACTCTTTTTGCATAGTTGCAAGTGCTGCTATACAAGGAGTGTAAAGCGCACTAAACACTAAGAATCCATATGCAGTTACAGTTGTAAACATTGTAGGAAGAACCGTATTTAGATCTCCATATAAAATTTCCATTGTAGCGACAACTATTTCTTTAGCTGAAAGTCCAGTTAATATAGAAACTCCTGCTCTCCAATCTCCAAACCCAAGCGGCGCAAATATAGGCGCTACTAGTCCTCCAAGAGTTGCTAAAAAGCTTTCATTTATTTCAGATGTAAATCCACTAAAATTAAATGATGATAATGCCCATATAACAATAGACATTGCAAACATTATAGTACACACCCTTATTAAAAATCCTTTTGATTTATTCCAAGTATTTTTAAGTAACTGTCTAACTGTAGGCATAGAATACTTTGGAAGTTCTATTATAAACGGTGAAGTTGAGTATGAGTTTTGACTTCTAGTTATGAATAAAGCTACAAAGATAGCTACTATTATTCCTATTAAATATAGAGATGTTGTAACTAAAGCTGCATTTTTAGGGAAAAATATAGAAACAAACATTGCATATATAGGTAACTTCGCTCCACAAGTCATTAATGGAGCTATAAGAGCAGTTATTTTTCTATCTTGTTCACTATCTAATGTTCTCGTTGCCATTATAGCGGGTGAAGAACATCCAAGACCCATAACCATAGGAATAAACGTTTTTCCTGATAGTCCAACTTTTGCCATAACTTTATCCATTAAAAATGCTATCCTTGACATATACCCACTATCTTCAAGTAGTGTTATACCTAAAAATAGTACAAATATTAATGGGAAAAATGGTAGTGCTCCACCAAGACCACCTATAATTCCATCTACTATTAAAGAATAAAACCACGGACTTGAATTTGCTATCAACTCACTTACAGGTCCTTGTATGTACGTTTCTATTGCTCCTGCTGAAAATTCTTGTAATGGTCCTCCTACCCAATCAAAAGTAAATTTAAATAAGGTATATAATAGTCCTATAAATATTGGATACGCCAGTATAGGATTTAAAACTATGTCATCAATTTTATCACTTAAATTTTTCTTATTGTCATTTTCAGTTCTTATACATTTACTTAATGATTTTTCTAATTCTTTATAGGTCTTATATTCTTCATGTGGATATTCTTTATATATAACTAACGATTTAGAACTCTCTAAAATTATTTTTTCAAGAATATCACCATTAACTTTTTTCTTTGCTATCATAGGAACTATCTTTACTCCAAGTTCTTTTTCAAGCTTTTCATGATCAATTTTTATGCCCTTTGAATTTGCCATATCTACCATATTTAAAATTATCACTATGGGCTTGTTATATTTCATAAGCTGCGTTGTTAAGTATAAGTTTCTTGATAAATTAGCTGCATCAACTACATTTACTATTACATCAACATTTTCTTCATCTAAGTAGTTTTTAGATATTTTTTCTTCATTAGAAAAAGTATCCATTGCATAAATTCCTGGTAAATCTACAATATTTATATTTTTTCCAAAATGCCCTTCTCTTTTTTCTATCGTAACTCCCGGCCAATTCCCAACTTTTTGACTAAGACCAGTTATTGCATTAAATACAGTCGTTTTCCCAACATTAGGATTACCAACCAATGCTACATTAATCATAATTAAATCCCCCTGTAATGCTATTTTATTTTTATATATTCAGCTTCTTTTTTTCTTAAAGCTATATCAAACCCTCTAAAATTTACTATAATTGGGTCTCCTAATGGAGCTACTTTTTTCACAGTAATTTTAGTCCCTTCTATACAGCCTAAAGCTAATAGCCTTTTAGTAAAATCATTTTCACCAAATACATAATCGACTATTGCGCTATTTCCTATCGAAAGTTTATTTACACTCACGAAACCATCTCCCCTTTTTAAGATTATTTTTCATCTATTTTCACATTTCATTTGAAAACAATTATCACACATTTAAATAATACCACTCTTGATAATGATTTTCAATAACTTTTAATATTTTTTTAATTTACTTGTTAGCTTGTATATACATTCATGCTATAATATTATTATAATTTTACATTTTAGAAAGGAAATTTTTTATGCATACAGCAGATACAAAATTTGAATTAGATTTAGCTTTAAAAAATAGAGAAAACAAAATTACTGTAACTGATAAAAGAATTGTAAAAGGATTAAAAGTTCTTGATAACGTAAATATAAAAGATTCTGATAGAAATAGATGTAAATACAGCTTAAGAAATAAAAGTGCTGATTCAGCCTTTATGGGCTCTATAGGATTTGCCCCTATGATTGCTGGCATGGCTAATATTTCATTTTTACAAGGAATGGGTGTTATTTCAAGTGTCGGACTTCATGAAACTTTAGTTATATTTGCTGATTATAATATTAAATTCAAAAATGATACCATTATATTAACTAAAATATAATTTTTATAATGAAAATTAAAAAGAAGTTAGCACAATATAAGTAATTTTATGTGCTAACTTCTTTTTATAATTTTATTCTAATTTATATATTTTCTTTTAAACTACTTTTTTTCACTACAACTTGTGAAAAAGTAATTGCTGCTATTCCACAAATAAACATTAATCCTGGATAATAAAGATATTTTATTATTTCAACTGGTGATATTCCCGCTATCCCTGCTGCTGTTAACAACTGAGCTCCATAAGGTATTACACCTTGCCAACATGATGAAAATATATCTAATATACTAGCTGTTTTTCTTGGATCTATATCATATTTTTCGGCTATATCTTTTGCTAGAGGTCCCGCTGTTACAATTGCTATTGTGTTATTAGCAGTACATAAGTCTATAACACTTACTAATGCTGCTATTCCAAACTCTGCACCTTTCTTACTTTTTATTTTGCTAGTTATGAAATGTAGTATATAATCAATTCCCCCATTAAACTTAATTAATGATACAACTCCGCCAACTACAATTACTAATAAACTTAGTTCATACATTCCACCTAAGCCTTCTGATATAGCACCTATAAACCCTAAAATACCAAATGAATTAGAAAATATTCCTACAGCTCCTGCAAATAATATTCCACTCCCAAGTAAAACAAATACATTTACACCGATTAAAGCTCCTGCTAGAACTAATATATAAGGTAAAACTTTTATAATATCATACTCATAAGATTGAGTTGCTACATTCCCATATCCAAGTGTTACTACTGTTAAAATTATAGCTGTTGCAATAGCTGCTGGTAATACTATTAAAAAGTTCATTTTAAATTTATCTTTTAACTCACATCCCTGTGTTCTTACAGCTGCTATTGTTGTATCTGATATCATCGATAGGTTATCTCCAAACATAGCTCCTCCAACAACTGCCCCTATTACTAACGGAACTGGAATACCAGTTTTTTGAGCTACACCTAGAGCAATCGGTGCTAATGCAGCTATAGTTCCAACTGATGTTCCCATAGATATTGATATAAAACATCCTATAATAAATAATCCTGCCACTAAAAGATTTGATGGTAATATTGATAAACTTAAATTTACAGTTGAGTCAACCCCACCCATAGCCTTTGCTACACTTGAAAAAGCTCCAGCTAATAAAAATATAATAACCATTAATATAATATTTGTATCTCCTGCACCTTTACAAAATACATTCATCTTAGTTTCTAAATTTTCTTTTTTATTAAATAATAAAGCTATACCTCCTGCTATTAAGAAAGCTACTAATGCTGGCATCTTATAAAAATCTCCAGTTATAATTCCACTTCCTACAAACAATACTAAAAATACACCTAATGGTAATAAAGCTAATGGATTACCTCTTTTTACTTCTTTTTTCATTGTTTAATCTCCCTTCATTTTTTATTGTTTTAACATAACCTCAATTTTGGGAATAAAAAAACTCCCGACCCTAAGAACTTAATCTTAGGAACGAGAGTTGAATTCGTGTTACCATCCTAATTTATTTGTATTTCGCAATACAAACCTCATCAAGTACGCCAAAATTTTGGTTATACTCTATCACTGTAACGGGTGAACCCGTTGTAGCCTAAATCATAAAGATCTCGGTACACAGCTCCAAGGCCATTTTCACTTTAATATCCTTTGCTTTTTCTCACCAACAAAAGCTCTCTGTAAAAGTATTCTTAAAGTTACTTTCCTTTTCTTCGCCTTTAATTTTGTTTATATTTTACATATTATACACTTTATTATACTTTGTCAACTATTTTTATAGAATTTTCTAAAAATTCATTCGTATTCCATTATTTTTTAACCATTTAATTCTTTCCTTATAATCCGGTAAAATTCTTTCCACAGCTAAATAAAAGTCCTTAGAATGGTTTCTATGCTCCATATGGCACATTTCATGTATAACTATATAATCAATTATTTGTATAGGCATCATAGAGCATCTTAAATTAAATAGTATTTCATTTTTATAAGTACAACTAGCCCATCTTGACTTCTGATCTTTAATTTTTATAGCGGTTACTGTATCTACAAAAAAGGGATTATAATAGTTTATTCTTTCTTTAACAATACCTAATGTTTCATCAGTATACCAATTTTTTAAAGCACGTTGTATAACATCTTTATTATTGGAGTTTGATCTAACTATTAATTTATTATTTTCTAAACTAACACTAGTTCCAATTATGCTTTTATCTACCAAAACTTCTAATATGTACTCCTTACCTAAATATAAAAATATATCTCCACTCTCATAACTTCTTATATATCGATTATTATTTAGAACTTCAATTTCGTCTAATTTTTTTATTATCCAATCAGATTTATTTTTTACTTTATCAACTATAAAGGTTTTGTCCAACCCATTAGGCGCAATTACATTAATAATCCCATCTTTTTTAATTTCCAGACTCATCGTTTTCCTTTTTCTATAAATTATATTAAATTTTATTTCTCTATTTTTATGCATGAATGTCACTTCCATAACTTATCTCCTGACAACTATTTTTTAATTGTTACCAATTATTAATTCTAAAAATATAATTTTCTAATTTGTTTAATTTAATAATATAATTACATAAATATCAGAAAAAGTAAAATTTTAATATTGCTAAAACTTATTTTCAAAAATGATAATGATTATTTTTATTAAATTAGTTTATATATTGAACTTAAGGGAATATATATATTATACTAATAAAAAGGGGTGTTTTAAATGTATGATAAAATAGAGTTAGGATATAAATTCAATGAATTAGAACCATATATAGATGCTAAAACTGTAGAGATACACTATGGTAAACATCTACAAACTTATGTAAATAATTTAAATAACCTTTTAAAAGGCTATGAAGATATTTTTGATGGAAAAAGTTTAGAGGAATTGCTAAAAAATGTGTCTGACTTACCAGAAGAAATTAGACAAGGAGTTATAAACCAAGGTGGTGGGGTTTATAATCACAACTTATATTTTTCAATTCTATCTCCTAAAGCTTCTCTAGTTCCAGAAGGTAACTTACTAGAAAAAATAAACCAAACTTTTGGAAATGTTGACAATTTAAAGGATGAATTAAGTAAAAAAGCTATAGCACAATTTGGATCAGGTTATGCATCTTTACTTATGGATAGAAATAAAAATTTATTTATAAAATCTACATCAAACCAAGACACAAACCTTCAAGATGGTTTAGTCCCTATCCTTACAATTGATGTTTGGGAGCATGCTTATTATCTAAAATATCAAAATCTTAGAGCTGACTATGTAAATAACATATGGAATATAATAGATTGGAAAAAAGTTTCAAATCTTTACAATTCATAATATAAAAAGAGGATATCTTAATAGTAAATATTAAGATATCCTCTTCTTTTTTAATCAATTTTTTCAATATAATGACAGTTAACATCAATGTGATTTAAAAATAAAAGTAATCTCTCATACAGAGGGTGTGATTCTTCTCCATACTTTCCTTCTAATTTTATTCCTAATTCTTCTACATTTTTTTTACCATCAATTTGTAAGAATATAAAACTGCCATATTCATCTAATTCCATCTTTTTATACATAGGAATTTTAAATTTTAATTTTCTAAAAAAGTTCTGAACCTTATGATCTTGTTTTTCAAGTATAGTGACTATACCATCAGAACTTACTTCATATTCAATATTCTCACTTTTTTTAAAAACTAAATTTAAAACTTCTTCATTATTTTTCATTATTTTTTACCTTAGATGTTATTATTGGCCATGCAGTAAGTCCTACTAATACTATTAAAAGTATTATTGCCATCATATTTCCAGATGCAAATCCACTTGGTCCTGCACTTTTTATAACACCTGATACTTGTAGTATTATACCTATTAGACCGATTATAGATCCTCCTGCTACAAGTCCTGATGATAAACTTATACCATTTGAAACTTTAACTTCTTTTTCTTTTTCTTCTTTAGAAGTTTTTTCAACAAATACACGAATTAATGCTCCTATTAATATTATAGAAGTTGTTGCTATTGGTAAGTAGAATCCTATTGCAACTGTCATTATTGGTAAATCTAAGAAGTATAAAACTATTGCCATAAACACTCCAACAATTATCATAACCCAAGGTAATTGCCCTGACATTATTCCTGAAGTAAGTGTTGATATTAAGTTTGCTTGAGGTAATGCAAATGGAGGATTATCCCCTGTAACTACAAGTTGGTTAGAAAGTAATATTGTTGTACCAACAACAACTATTACACCTACTATACCTGCTATTGCAAAATATTTTTGCATTTCACTTTTATTACCACCTATTATGTAAGTAACTTTTTGAGATTGGTTGTATCCTCCAGCTATTGATATAGATACAACTATAAATGTACCAAATAATAATAATGATTTATTATCTGCTTGTCCACTCCATCCCATTATAACAAATACTAGTGTTGCTATAACTAAAGATGCTATTGTCATACCAGATACTGGTAAGTTTGATGTTCCTATTGTTCCTGTTAAACGTCCTGCAACTATAACAAATAGTGCAGCTAAAACTATTGAAACTATTGCTCCAACAATTGCCATTACTATGCTTCCTGAAATTAAAAATGCACCTATAACTGCAACTACTATTCCGCCTAATAATATCATTGTTTGAAGAGCAGTACTTCCTTCTCCATCAGCTGATGAAGATTTAGCATTCATTGTTTCTTTAACAGATGCTATTATAGTTGGTATAAGTTTTATTGCTCCTATTATACCTCCGCAAAGCATCATACCAGCTCCTATGTATTTTACATAGTTACCAGCTATATCATTTACACCCATTTGATTGATAGGCATTGAAGGATCGTTCCATACTTTAGCTCCTTCTCCTGCTAAATCAGTGAAGTATCCTATTAAAGGCATTATTCCAAAGTGAGATAATAACGATCCTGCAAACATAGTTAATGCAACTTCAAGACCTACTATAAATCCTATACCTAAAAGTAGTGGGTTAACCTCTACTTCAAATTTACACTTATAAAACTTATCACCTATAAAACTTATTACATTGTTAGCTACATTTAAGAATGATCCTGTTAATACTGTTATAATACCACTTATTCCAAATCCAATTCCCATGTATTTCATTGAGTCTCCACCTGCATCTGATGCTACAAGTGTCTCGCATATAGCCATTGATTCTGGATACATAAGCTTTCCATGTTCTTCAATTATTAAATAATTGTAAACAAGTGATGAAACTCCTATACCAAATAGAACTCCACCTACTCCTACAACAAATCCTTCTAAAAATGTCACTTGGCTACCTATTAATAAAATAGCAGGTAGTACAAATATCATACCACTAGCAACTGATTCTCCACCACTTGCCATACCTTGTACTATATTCTTTCCTAGAATACCTTTTCCTTTAGCGAAAGCTGCTATAAATGCTGACCCTATTATAGATCCAGGTATACCAGCTGCAACTGTAAGTCCTGCTTTCATACCTGAGTATGCTGTAGACGCTGCAAAAACAACTGCTAAAACAATACCAATTATAAGTACTGCCATATTTGCACCTGTTTTAGACTTGTCTGTTACATAGGGTACATAATCTTTACCTGATACGCCCCCGTAAGCCTCTTTAGGTAATTTTTTACTCATTAAATTTCACCATCCTTTTGTTTGATTAAACTCATTATACCACAATATTTTGAAATCTAACTTTTTTAGAATTTTAACTTTATTAAAACTATTCAAATTCGACATTTTTTTTAGATTTTTCTGTTTTTTGCAAAAAAATAGAGCTAACTATTTAGTTAACTCTATTACTTATTATTGTACTTTTTCAATGTAATGACAATTTACTTCAATGTGATTTAGAAATAAAAGTAGTCGTTCATAAAGAGGATGTGATTCTTCTCCATATTTTGCTTCTAAAATCTCACCTAACTCTTTAACATTTTTATTTCCATCAACTTGCAAGAATATAAAACTACCATATTCATCAAGTTCTATATTTTTATACATAGGAATTTTAAATCTTAATTTTCTAAAAACTCTTTGAATCTTATGATTTTGTTTTTCTTGTATAATCACTATACCACTATCATTTACTTTGTACTCTATATTTTCATTTTTTTTAAAGACTAAATTTAAAACATCTTCATTATTTTTCATTATTCTTAACCTTAGATGATACAATCGGTAATGCAGTACATACTACTAATACTACTAGTAATATTATTGCCATCATATTTCCAGCTGCAAATCCGCTTGGTCCTGCACTCTTTATAACACCTGTTACTTGTAGTATTATACCTATTAATCCTATGATAGATCCTCCTGCTACAAGTCCTGATGATAAACTTATACCATTTGAAACTTTACCTTCTTTTTCTTGTTCAGATTTAGAAGTTTTTTCAACGAATACACGGATTAATGCTCCTACTAATATTATAGAAGTTGTTGCTATTGGTAAGTAGAATCCTATTGCAACTGTCATTATTGGTAATCCTAAGAAGTATAAAACTATTGCCATGAATACTCCAACGATTATCATAACCCAAGGTAATTGCCCTGACATTATTCCTGATGTTAATGTTGACATTAAGTTTGCTTGAGGTAATGCAAACGGAGGGTTATCTCCTGTTATTGTAAGTTGGTTTGAAAGTAATAATATTGTTCCAACAACAACTATTACACCTACTATACCAGCTATTGTAAAGTATTTTTGCATTTCACTCTTGCTTCCACCTATGATGTAAGTAACCTTTTGAGATTGGCTATATCCACCAGCTATAGCTATAGCAACTACTATAAATGTACCAAATAATAATAATGATTTATTATCTGCTTGACCTTTCCATCCCATTATAACAAACACTAACGTTAATATAACTAAAGATGCTATTGTCATACCAGATACTGGTAAATTTGATGTTCCTATTGTTCCTGTTAAACGTCCTGCAACTATAACGAATAATCCAGCTAATAATACTGACGCTATAGCTCCAACTATTGCCATTGTTACACTTCCAGATATAATGAATCCTGCTACAAATGCTATTACTATTCCACCTAATAATATTATAGTTTGAAGAGCCGAGCTTCCTTCTCCATCATTAGATGATTTAGCTTTCATAGTTTCTTGAACTGATGCTATTATAGTTGGTATAAGTTTTACTGCTCCTATTATACCTCCACAAAGCATCATACCAGCTCCTATGTATTTTACATAGTTACCACCGATATCATTTACACCCATTTGACTTATAGCCATTGAAGAGTTATTCCAAACATTTGCTCCTGTCCCTGCCATTTCAGTAAAGTAAGATATTAATGGTGTTATCCCAAAGTTTGCTAATATAGAACCAGCAAACATTGTTAAAGATACTTCAAGTCCTACTATAAACCCTATACCTAAAAGTAATGGGTTAACTTCAACTTCGAACTTATATTTATAGAATTTATTTCCTATAAAGCTTATTACATTATTTGTTACATTTAAGAATGACCCTGTTAATACTGTTATAATACCACTTATTCCAAATCCAATTCCCATGTACTTCATTGAGTCTCCACCTGCATCTGATGCTACAAGTGTCTCACATATAGCCATTGACTCTGGGTACATAAGTTTTCCATGTTCTTCTATTATTAAATAGTTATAAACAAGTGATGAAACTCCTATACCAAATAGAACTCCACCTACTCCCACTGCTAAACCTTCTAGGAAGCTAACTTGGCTACCTATTAGTAATATAGCTGGTAAAACGAAAATCATACCACTAGCAACTGATTCCCCACCACTTGCCATACCTTGTACTATGTTTTTTCCTAGAATACCTTTTCCACTAGCAAATGCTGCAATAAATGCTGATCCTATTATAGACCCCGGTATACCAGCTGCAACTGTAAGTCCTGCCTTCATACCTGAATATGCTGTAGATGCTGCGAATATAGTTGCTAAAAGAATACCTATAATTAATACAGCAACGTTTGCACCTGTTTTTGATTTGTCTGTTATGTAAGGTACATAGTCTTTTCCATGTATCCCTCCATATGCTTCTTTAGACAGTTTTTTGCTCATTTATTTCACCTTCCTTTTTTTAACTAAATCGATTATATCATATTTTTACAAAATTCGCTCAATTTTTTAAATTTTTAATAGTATTTTTTGTTAAATTTTTTTAACATATCTTTAAATTGTGAAACTTCAATAAAATCAAACGAAATTTTTTTCTAATATGATCATCTTTTACTCTTAAATTAAATTATTATTTATATAATAATTTGCACTTTAATTGCTATTTTATACATTATTTGTATAAATCTTAAATTTGCATAAAAATTTGCATAAAAAAAAACTAGTCATATGACTAGTTTTTTTAATTATAATATCATTGCTCCTATTAACCCAAATATCAATAGTGGTATATTATAATGTAAAAATGTAGGAACACAAGTATCCCAAATATGATCATGCTGTTTATCTACATTAAGACCTGCTGTAGGTCCTAGTGTACTGTCTGATGCTGGCGATCCTGCATCTCCCAAAGCTCCAGCAACTCCTATTAATAAAATTATAGCTGGAATACTAAATCCTAAACTAAGACCTAATGGGCAATAAATAGCTGCTATTATCGGTAAAGTTCCAAATGAACTTCCTATTCCCATAGTTACTAATAGTCCTACTAACAGCATAATTAAAGCTCCTATGAACTTGCTATTTCCAACTATTCCAGATACAGATGCTACTAATGTCTCCACTTGCCCTGTTTCTCTAAGAACACTTGCATACCCTGCTGCTACAAGCATTATAAATGCTATAAGGCCCATCATTTTTATTCCACCATCAACTAACTCATCTATTTCACTAAATTTAATAGCTTTAGTAACAAATAATACTATTATAGCGCATAACCCTCCAAGTGGTAGTGATCCAGTTAGAATTTGAACTACAAATGCAGTTATAGCCCCCAAAAGTGCGCACCAGTGTTTAGTTGTCATTTTTTCGTCAATTTGATTTTCTTCTAACCCTTCAATTTTTACATCTTTATAATCTCTAGGTTTTCTATATGTTATAAATACAGCTACTAGCAAACCTAAAATCATGCCAATTGCAGGTATCCACATTACCCCTGTAACCATATTAGTAGTTGTGTCTATTCCATTGGCTATCATTTGATCTCTTATAATGTTTTGGAAAATCAGTCCAAAGCCAACTGGTATTGCAATGTACGGTGTTTTAAGACCAAATGTTAGGGCACATGCAACTGCCCTTCTATCAATTTTTAATTTATTCATAAGTGATAATAATGATGGTATTAATATTGGTATAAATGCTATATGAACTGGAATAAGATTTTGAGAAAAACATGATATGAATGCTATTAATAAGATTAGTGTAATTTTTTTGTCCTTAACTACCTGAGATATTTTTTTTGCTAGAATTGATGCTAGTCCTGTTTTACTTACAGCTACAGCCAAAGCTCCTAGTAATATGTAACTTAAGGCAGTCTCCGCATTTCCACCCATGCCTCCGACTAAGATAGACATAGTGTCACTTAAAGACATTCCAGAGAAAACCCCAGCAACTATAGCTGCTACAATAATTGATAAAAAAACATTAAACTTAAACAAACAAAGTACAATCATCACAGCAATAGAAATTACTACTGGATTAAAAAACTCCATATAAAAATCCCCCTTTATTAAGTTAAAATCTTTTATATATTAAAATTTTTCAGAATTTAACCTTTGAAATAATTATATGCTAATTTGTTATGTTTTTGTTAAGTTTTTGTAAACAAAAAAGTTTCTTAAGATTACATATATTTAAAAATTATTTTAATTATTGACAAAAAAAATTCTCTCATACGAGAGAATTTTTTTTAGACAATCTATAATTATAATATAGTTATGTTTTCTGCTTGAGGACCTCTAGCACCTTCAACTATATTAAAGCTTACTTTTTGACCTTCTTCTAAAGTTTTGAATCCGTCTCTTTGTATAGCTGAGAAATGAGCGAATACATCATCTCCACCTTCTACAGATATGAATCCAAATCCTTTTTCACTATTAAACCATTTTACTATTCCATTAGTCATTGAAATGTTCTCCTAAATACCTACATGAAGTTTTTAACTCCATTTATTTAAATCAGTAATTCTTTAATCACTGTACTACTTATTATACCACTTATTTTAAAAATGTATACACTTTTTTAAAATTTTTTTAATTTCTATAATTTAAAAGTTTTATATTTATACTATCTGATATACATTGATCTTCTCCTATATTGTCAAAGAACTCTTGTATATCCTCATATTCTGTATCTTCATTAATAACTAATTTATACTCACTATCATCTTCAAATCCAAAAACTATAGCATTGCTTTCTTCACAAAACCATAAAAGATCTTCTGTTATATGGCAAAGACCTACAAAATCAACTTTGTGAGCTTCTCCTTGTTGTCTAAATTCAAATTTTAATTCTGTTATATCAATCATATTTCCTCCTGATGCTAGCCCTAGCGTCTAAATATATATTTAATTTTTTTCTTAATATAATATATCAATAATAACTAAATACTTCAATTATTATTTCATATTAATTAGTGACAAGAATCACATGGATCAAGTTTTCCCGACTCTTTTATCGTTCCTGAAAGTATGTTTTTGCTTCTACTCAAGGTTTTACATTTATTAGTTGTGTGATATGACTTACCATTTGGTGTCCAATATACTTTTTCTTCTTTTAAATTACTGCTACTTATATTTCCTGGGTTATTATTTGAGTGCCCCTTATCACTTCCACTTTTATAGCTACCTTTTGCACAATCAATTTTTAATCCATCTCCAGTAGATATAACAACTATATTCCCACACTCATCACTTCGATGTACTTCAATATTTTCTTGTTTTAACTTCTCCATAGTTTCTTTATGTGGATGTCCATATTTATTGTCCTTACCTACCATTATAACTGCATATTCTGGTGATACTTTATCTAAAAAAGTTTTGCTTGTGCTGCTATGAGAACCGTGATGCCCTACTTTTAACAAATCTACATCTTCAGTATTTATTTTTGATTCTATTTCAGATTCCGCATCTCCCATTAATAATATTTTATCATTTCCATTTATATATTCAAGAACTATAGAGTTGTTATTTGGATCGTCTGTATTTGCAACTGATAAGACCTTAAACTTTGACGTTCCTAAATCAAACTCGCTATTTAATAAAGGTACACTAGGATATAGTCCTTTGTTTGCAATAGCTTCTATAAAATCCCTATATGTTTTTGTATTTGCATCTCCATTACTTACATAAACATTTTTTACTGGTATTGAGTTTATAACTTCATCAAGTCCTCCAATATGATCTGCATGAGGATGTGTAGCAAATACATATTCAAGTTCTTTTATTCCTGATTTTTTCAGATATTCTACAACGCTTCCTTCATCATCATTATCTCCACCATCTATAAGTGCTGATTTATCTCCTTGTTTTATAAGTATAGCATCACTATTTCCAGTATCTATAAAGTGTATTTCCGATTGTGATTTATTATCTGATTCATGAGACTTTACCTGTGTCTCATTTTTAACTTCCTTTAAATTCTCACTTCTACACCCTGATGTAAATATAATTGCAATAAATAAAATAATAAATATTGTTATTTTTTGTATTTTTTTATATCTTTTCATACGTTCTCCTTTTTTTATAAGTTTCACTGTATAATATTGTAACATATGGATTCAATTTAACAATACAAATCAACTCACCTAAATTAAGTATATATTTTAATAAATCACATAAAAAAAGTATGTAGTTATTAACTACATACTTTTATTTTTTATTTAAATTTTTAAATTCACCCTTTAATATATTCAATATATCTTTTAAAATCAAATATATTGGGATAATAACCAAAATAATCATATAATTATAATTTATAGCTTCTTTTATATTTAATCTTGATAAGTTAAAAAAAGCTCTAGTCATTCCACATCCAAAACATTTCAATTCAAATAAATTATACCATAAACAAAAACTTCTACTTTCTATATAGCTAATTGGAATTAAGTATATTATTGAAATTATAAAAATGTATACTAAAAGTCTAATTATTTTACCATTGAAGTGGTTCGCCATTCTCATCTGTTATTTTATCTATTATTATAAAAATCAAATCCACAATTACCCAAATCCCACTAATTATAGTAGTTATTCCACACGTTACAATGCCGCCTAAAGTTAATGCTAGTAAAATAAATCCTTCAGTATTATCTCCTACATAGAACCTGTGTATTCCCATAGTTCCAAATAATATACATAAAATTACAGCCATTAATTTGCTCTTTGTTCCTTTTGTATTGGCTACTGAAAATCTTTTTTTGAGTTCTACTCCACAGTGAACACATATGTCTGCCTTTTCATCAGTTTCTTTCCCACATGCATAACAATATGAATTTCCTCCACCCCTTTTTACTCCACATTTAGTACAAATAGATGACTCATAATCCATTTCATTTGCACAGTTTCTACAATATATTTTTCGATTAGTACAATCCTTAATTTTAGGTATATAAGGCTTATTCAATTCATTTCCACAACTTATACAAAACTTTGAATCTTCATTTACTTCATTTCCACAAAATTTACAAAATTTATTTCCTTTACCTATAGAAACTCCACAATCTACACATATACTAGCATTTTCTTTTAGTTCATTTCCACAGTTCTTACAATACAATAATAATCCCCCCCTAATATTTAAGCTTTAAAACTTCTATATTATATTGATTACTATCATATTATATTCTTGTAATAAAATCTTTTTTATAGACAATGCATAAATGCTTTTGCATCTTTTCCTTTTATTGTATAACTTTCTCCCTTTGAGCAAAATATCGAATTCGACGTATATTCAATATCACTATCTTTGTCATATCCTTTATTGGAAATCACTTCACTTTCATTGTGACATACATCATATCCATCAAATATAAATACAATACTTCCACTACCTTTGCTAAAACTAATGATTTCTATAGGATAATCCATTAGCGTGGCAACAGGCCCTCTACCTTCTATTGTACAAATATCTTCACTTATTATAGGGTTATTAAATTCGCCATTCATTTTTTGTATATCTGAAATTACCCTACCTATATATTCATAACCTACTTCTATTTTAAATTTATAAAAAGGCTCTACTATTTCATTTTCAACTTGTTCTAGCCCTTGCCTTAATGCTCTTAAAGTAGCTTGTCTAAAATCGCCTCCACTAGTGTGTTTGTTATGAGCTCTTCCAGTAATCAAAGTAACTTCAATATCTGTTATAGGATACCCACCTAAAACTCCATTATGTTCTTTTTCAAATATATGTGTTTTAACTAGGTTTTGATGCCCTTGATTTAAATTATCTGTATGTGCAATACTTTTAAAGTTAATTCCACTATTTCGCATTCCAGGTTCTATAACTAATTGTACTTCAGCATAATGTCCTAACGGCTCGAAATGTCCATATCCTACTGTTTTTTCTTTTATAGTTTCTTTATATAAAATTTCACTTTTCCCAAAATCAATATTTAACCCAAATCTACTTTTTAAAATTTCCTTTAGAACCTCTAATTGAATTTTCCCCATTATATTTACTTGTATTGATTTTAAATTTTCATTCCATACTATATTCAAAGAAGGTTCTTCATTCTGTAAAATTTGAAAAATACTCAAAACTTCTTTTACATTTAAACTTTGATCAAATATAACTTTTGAAGTTAATGTAGGTACCATATCTAATTCACAATCGACTTCATAAAAATTACTAGAAAAATTTTTATACAAAATAGTTCCTGGATTTGCCTTACTTAAACCCTCAACTCCAAAAATTTGACCTGCTTCAGCTTCATTAATACTTTCAAACTTATTAGAATTATATATTCTAATGCTATTAATTTTTTCAGTATCTATATCATCACCTACAATATATGAAACTTCATCTTTTACTTTCATTTTACCTCTAATAGCTTTTACATACGTTATTCTATTTCTACTCTCATCATACTTTACTTTATAAACTTTTCCTATAAAATCTTCATCATTTTTGTATTCCGTATAAGTTAATAAATCAAGTTTTTCTAAAAATTCCTGTATTCCTATATCATGAAGGGCAGACCCTCTCAATATAGGGTATATTTCACACTTTTTTATTTTTTCTTTCAACTTATATATCCATATTTTTTCATCATAATCATCATTTAAATATCTTTCAATTAGTTCTTCATCACTTTCAGCTATAAATTCAATTAACCCCTCACTTAATGTTATATCGCTTCCATCTATATTTAATTTATCACTTAAATCCACAGTATTTTCAGTTAGTTTTGATTTAATATCACTTAATAAAAGTTCTGCATCAATACCACTTCTATCAATTTTATTTATAAATAAAAAAGTAGGAACTCTATGTTTTTTTAATAACCTAAATACAGTTTTAGTGTGTACTTGAACTTTTTCTACAGCACTTATTATTACAACTGCATAATCCATTATTCTTATAGATCTTTCCATCTCTGGAGAAAAATCTATATGACCTGGAGTATCTATTAAATTATAACTTGATCCATTATAATAAAATTTGCCTTGTTCAGAAAATATAGTTATCCCTCTTTGTTTTTCTATTTCATGATTATCTAAAAAAGTGTTTTTATCATCCACTCTTCCTCTATTTTTAATTGATTTTGTGTGATATAAAACTTGCTCACAAAATGTAGTTTTACCTGCATCTACATGAGCTAGTACGCCTATAGTTTTTTTCATTTATTCCTCCTAAGAACAATAATTTTTATATTAAAATAAAAAAGGCTCTTCAAAAACTTTTTTATAACTATTTTGAAGTAGCCTTTTTAAATAAATTATTTTATTTTTGATGAAATACATTTACCTCCGCATTCTAAACAAATACAATCAGGTTCTTTATTCTGTGTAATTTGTATAGATATAGATCTACATTTATTACATTTTAATTTATAAACGCTACCACTTTTTAAAAGTGGATCAACTAAGCTATCTTGATTTTCACTCATTTTACCCCAACTCCCAAAATTATTTTACTTTTCTAACTATAGCATATTTCTATATATCTCTCTATAAGAAAACAAATATATATTTTGAAAATCATCTACAATTATTATTTATTGCTTGTTATTGTTAAAATTATCTATTGATTTCATTATCTGTTTTTACATTCTCTGGATTACGTTGTTCTACATAGACTTTTACATTCTGTTGCCCTGTTCTTGCTTCAAACCATTTTTCAATATTGTCTATGTTATTTGATAAATTTTCATCACTACTGTATATTACCAAGGTAGGAATCTCTTTAGATTTATCCTTTTCACTAATTAAATAACCTACATATACTTCATTTATTTGAGGATATATAGCCTTTAACTCTTTTGCAATTTCACTTGTACCCATTTCAGATTCCTTAATTTGTTTTTCTACTTCATTTTTACTTTTAGACTGATTGTCTATTATAAAATCACTACTTTTGTTTTTAATTTCATTTATGTATTTGTCAATATCTGAAATTTTACTTTCATCTTGCTTAACAACTAATTTTTTATCTTCAAATCCATAGTCACTTAAACTTTGTTGTAATTCTTTTAAATGATTACTAGAAATTCTTTCCCCTACTACAACTAATGTAATCGTATCATTTTTTTCACTTATTTTTTTACTTACAACATATTGATTTCCTAATTCTTCTCTTATAAATTTATCTAAATTACTTTCATCTAGAGTTTCTTTTATCATACTAACTGCAGAAAACATACTTGGTATTATAACAATTATAGATGCTATGATTATAAATTTTTTAACTTTTCTTTCTTTTATATTGCATATATTTATTCTTGTTGGAATGTTCAATGCTTTTGTAACTATCACAGTTGCTATCGTTATAAAAAATCCATTTATAAAAAATAAATACCCTGCTCCAAAAAACATTCCATATTGTTTTGTAGCTAGTCCATATCCAGCTGTACAAAGTGGCGGCATAAGCGCAGTTGCTATTGCAACTCCAGGTATAACATTGCTAGCTTTATTACGAGTTATACCTATCATTCCTGCTATTCCACCTACAAAAGCTATTATAACATCCCAAATAGTAGGACTAGTTCTTGATAATATTTCACTTCCGGCTGTTGTTATTGGCGTAATTGAAAAGTAAAGTGTAGATGTTACTATACTTATTACAATTGAAATTATTAAAATTTTGAAAGCTTCTCTTAAAAGCTTCACATTATATGTCCCTACACCATACCCTATTCCTATAATTGAACCCATTAGTGGAGAGATTAACATTGCCCCTATAATAACTGCAGTCGCATTCATATTCAGCCCAACAGATGCTATTATTATTGCACAAATTAAAATTATAAAATTTGCTCCATGCACATTCATTCCCTCTAATATATTTTCATGTATTTCTTCATGAGTAGCTTGATTTCTTGTAAATTCATATATGAATTTCTCTTTATTTATTTTCATTGAATTGCCTCCTACAAAGTATATATATAATTATGTCAATTAACCTCGTTTTTAATTTACTACAATAGGAAAATTTATACAAGTTTATACCTTAATGTTGTAATTTTTAGTAAATAGTTATATAAATCAAAAACCTTGTTAATACTAGTAGTCGGAGGTAATTTTATGGAAGAATTTATGAATTTTTTAGATAGTAATTTATACCTTAATGGTTTTAAAATGATTCAACTAAGTAGCAATAAAATTCTTATATTTAAATCTTTTAGTAAATATTCTAAATGTATTTATATAGATATTATCGACGATATAATACAAGTAAAAATAGATAAAATTTTTGATGTCTATGGATTTTATAATGGAATTGAACGTTTAATGATTCCTAGAAATTCTTTTAACGATATGAAAAGTTCATTAAACTATATTCAAAAAAATTGCAGATAAAAAAAGACCTCTAAATTAAGAGGTCTTTTTCTTTATTATTATAATATTATAATTCCTTATTTTAAACATGCTATTCCTAAAACGCTAGGTCCTGAATGACAAGAAACACAAGCTCCTATTCTGAAAGGATATACATTTCTTGGCTCTAACTCTTCTTTTACTTTTTCCATAAATTTCTTATGTTCGTTTACATCATCACCATATCCAACATAGACATCTTTGTCTGAAAAATCTTCACCAATTTCTGATCTAAGTTGTTCTATTAATGAAGGTATTATTTTCTTGCTACCTCTTACTTGAGTCTTTTGCTTAACTAAACCATCTTCTATTTTTAATATTGGTTTTATATTAAGTAAAGTTCCTATAGCAGCTTTAGTTCCTGATATTCTTCCACCTTTTTGTAGGTAGTCTAATGAATCAACAGAGAAAAATACATTTACCTTTTCCTTTTCTTCTTCTAATTTATTCATTATTTTATCTATATCATATCCTTCAGTTGCCATTTTAGCAGCTTCACCTATTAAAATTCCACCGCCTATAGAAAGTCCATATGTATCAAATATATAAACCTCTCCCTCAATATCATTTTTAGCTATCATAGCTGATTGATATGTTCCAGATGCAGCAGATGAACCCGCTAAGTATAAAACTTTCTTACCTTCATTTATGTACTTTTCAAAAGTTTCTTTAAATGTAGCATATGTAATTTGAGATGTAGATGGTATATTCTCACTACTTCTTAGTAATTTGTAAAATTCATCTTCACCTATGTCTACTCCTGCTTTATACTCTTTTCCTTCAAATATTATAGTTGTTGGCAGTACCTCTATATCGTATGTTTTCATTATATTCTCGGGTACATCATTCATTGTATCACATAGTATTTTTATATTACTCATTATATAAACTCCCTTTGTAAAAAGTAACTTAATTTCATTCTAAAATAATTATACATGTATATGAGTTTAATATCAAACTTTATTAATGTTTTAATATGTATTATTTTTAACTATTAACTTACTAAGTTAATGTAAATTATAAAGAAACTTCTAGACTTTTTAATTTTAAAAAGTCTAGAAGTTTAAATAAATATTTAAATTATTATTTTAAGCATATTTTAATAAATTTTTTCTTTCCTACTTGAACTATCATAGTATCATTTATCTTTACATTCTTTATATCATCTAGTTTTTCATTATTAACTTTAACCCCGCCTTGTGTTATAAGTCTTCTAACTTCGCTTTTGCTGCTTACTAATTTATTTTTAACTAACTCATCGATTAAGTCAAATTCAGATTTTAATACTTCTACAGTTTTTATATCATTAGGTATTTGCCCTTTTTGAAAAACTTCTTTAAATCTATTTTCAGCCTCAATAGCTTTTTCTTCTTCATGGTATAGTTTAACTATTTCTTTAGCTAGGTTCATTTTTATATCTCTAGGATTTACTCTATTTTCTTCTAGTTCTAACTTAATCTTATCTACTATATCAGGATGAATGTCTGTTACTAATTCAAAGTATTTTATTATAAGTTCATCAGGTATCGTCATAGCTTTTTCATACATTATATTAGCTTGTTCATCTATTCCAATGTAATTTCCTAAACTTTTACTCATTTTATCTTTACCCTCTAATCCTTCAAGTAGTGGCATAAATATAGTTACTTGAGGTTCTTGATTAAATTCTTTTTGTAATGATCTTCCCATTAATACATTAAATCTTTGATCAGTTCCTCCTAATTCTATATCCGCTTTTATCTCAACTGAATCAAATCCTTGCATTAGAGGGTAGAAAAATTCATGTAAAGATATTGGAGTTTGACTTTCATATCTTTTTTTAAAGTCTTCTCTTTCAAGCATTCTAGCTACTGTAGTAGTAGCGGCTAAACTTATAGCCTCCTCAAAACTTAACTTTGATAACCACTTACTATTAAAAACAATTTCTGTTTTTTCTTTATCTAGTACTTTTAAAATTTGTTCTTCATACGTCTTAGCATTTTCTAATACTTGCTCTGTACTAAGAGCCTTTCTAGCCTTAGATTTTCCTGTAGGATCTCCTATTTTACCTGTAAAATCTCCTATAATTATAATTACTTTATGACCTAGGTCCTGTAACTGTTTCATCTTTCTCAGTACAACAGTGTGTCCTAAGTGTATATCCGGTGCACTAGGGTCTAATCCTAGTTTAACCACCATAGGTTTATTTTCTTTTTGAGATTTTTCTAATTTATTTTTAAGGTCTTCTATTCCTATTATTTCATCTACACCTTTAGATATTATTCTTATTTGTTCATCTATACTTTTCATAATTAATCCTCCTTAAAATTTTATATAAATTAATTTTTAAGGATGGGAGCTTAAATATTATACGGCGCCAATACAATAAAAAAACTCCCGTCCTTATAAAAAGGACGAGAGTATTACTCACGTGTTACCACCTTAATTCATCATTATCTCGCAATAATGACCTCTTCAAGTACGCCAACTTGTTGGGATACTCTAGCACTATAACGTGTGCAAAATCCGGCAACTGCCTACTGGTTGTTATCTTTCGGAGTGCAGCTCAGAGATGTATTCAAGCTAAATTATCTTTTGCCCCTCTCACCAACCGGGTACTCTCTGTAAAGATTCCATTAACCTTACTCTTTCTCGTCAAAGCTTTTTTTATAATTACTTATTTTTATAATATGACTTTTTAATATATTTTGTCAATACTTTTTGAAAATATTCATAATTATTGAAATTTATAAATTTAATAATCATCATACTTATCCCAGTCTTCTTCTTGTTTCTCTTTTTTTCTTTCTATAACCTTTAAGATAAGTAATATTATACTTCCAACTATGATAGCTACATATGCACATATAACTATCATTCCTATAAAATATAACAATTTATTTTTCTTCCTCTATAACTACAGCAGTTCCATAAGCTAGCATCTCTGCTGCTCCTTGCATAACTGCTGCTGATGTTAATCTAAATCCTATTATAGCATTAGCTCCTTTGTTTTCTGCATCTTCAACCATTCTTCCTATAGCTACTTTTCTAGCTTCTTCTAGCATTTCATCATATCCTTTTAGCTCTCCACCAACTATTTGCTTAAAACTTGCTCCAATATCTTTTCCTATATGTTTTGCCCTTATTGTACTACCTTTAACCAATCCAACAACTTCTATAATTTTTTTCCCTGGAACACTTTCAATTGTTAATACCTGCATATCAATACCTACTTTTAGTTATTGCTAACTTACTATATATTATATTTTTTACTTCATACATTAATTCTAGCATATTGTGGAAAATTAAGTGTTTATAATGTTTTTTAATAAAACAGAGCTACTCCATTTCGAAGTAGCTCTAATCTATTTATTTACTAATTTCCTTTTCTTCTTTTTCATTTAGATTTTCTTTTCTGAGTTCTTTAACTAATGCAATGCATGCTAATATCATTATAAATATAAATGGAAATGCAGCAATTAGAGATGAGGTCTGAAGTGCATTTAGACCTCCCGTTAACAAAAGTACTACAGCTAAAAAAGATTGTAACAGACCTAGCATTATTTTTTTTCTGTTACTTGGATTTAAATCTCCTTGTGATGTAAACATTCCTAAAACAAATGTAGCTGAATTTGCTGATGTTATAAAGAATGTAATTAAAAGTATTATTGTTATAATAGATATTATAAACCCAAAGTTGTAATTACTAAGTACTGAAAAAAATGCAGTAGATACATCAGATGCTATATTTTCAATTGCTGAAAGTTCTAATCCCTTTCCAAAAGATAGATTAATTCCTAGGTTGCCAAATATTGCAAAGAATATAAAAGATGCAATTGCTGGAGCTCCCATTACCCCTACTATAAATTCTCTTATAGTTCTTCCCTTTGAAATTCTAGCTATAAAGGTCCCTACAAAAGGAGCCCAAGCTATCCACCATGCCCAATAAAATACCGTCCACTTATTTGTCCAAGTATTGTCAGAATATGCTCCTATTGCTAAACTATCTGATAATATATTTTGGGCGTAGCTTCCTAGTGAATTTGTAAAACTATTTATTATTTCTAATGTAGGCCCTACTAAAAAAGCCGCAGCAGTTACTATAAGCGCTAGTATTAAATTTAAATCGGATACTTTTTTTATTCCTTTATCTACTCCCGATACAGCTGTAGCTATAAATACAAAAGTTGTTATAGCAATTATAATTATTTGAGTAATAGCGTTATTAGGCACATTAAACAAATAACTAAGTCCACTATTTATTTGCATAGTTCCAAGTCCCAAAGATGTAGCTATACCTGCTATAGTTGCAAATACAGCAAGCACATCTATTGTTATTCCTATCCATCCATTTATCTTTTTTCCTATTACAGGTTCTAATATTGAACTTATCAACCCTGATTTTCCTTTCCTAAACTGAAAGTACGCAAGAGACAATCCAATTATACTATACCCTGCCCAAGGGTGTATTCCCCAATGAAGAAATGATGATTTTATTGCAAAATCAGCAGCTTCTATGCTTCCAGGTGCTATGTTTCCTTTTGGTGAAACAAAGTGAGATAATGGTTCTGCTACTCCCCAAAATATTAGACCAATACCCATTCCAGCTCCAAATAACATTGCAAACCATGATGATGTTGAGTACTCCGGTTTAGAATCATCTGGACCTAATTTTATATTTCCATATTTGCTTAAAGCTAACCATATTGCAAATATTACAAACAATAGCATTGATATTAAATATAGCCAGCCAAACTTACTTGTCAAAAAACTTAATGCTGCATCTGCTGCCTTTGAAAAACTTTCACTTGATATCACTGCCCATAAACACATAGGTAATACTATCAATAACGAAATATAAAATACTCTATTATCCTCTTTTTTGACTGTATTTTTCATATTTATCCTCCTAATTTTTAGTTTTTACATTGATAAATATTAATTTTTAAATACAGTTTGTTCTTCTATATCTGTAGTTAACGCTTTTAATGCTGTCCCTACCATCTTATATCTTAGTTTAAATTGTTCAGCTTTAGATTTTGAAGGATCTCCAAGAGGATATGGTATTGATATTGTAGGTACTATTCTATTAGATCCTACAGTTTTTGCAACAGGTATTAAATTGCACATTTGGACAATTGGAAAACCTACTTTTTCAAATTCTTTTACCATCGTTGCTCCACAACGAGTACAAGTGCCTCATGTAGAAACCATTATTATAGCATCAACTTTAGCTTCTTGTAGATAAGGAATTATTTCATTTGCCATCTTTGCAGCTTCTGCTTGAGTAGTCCCAGTCCCAACTGTTGAATAAAAGTATTCATGCAATTTACCTATTACTTCCTCATTTTCATAAGTTTTAAGAGCATCTATAGGTGTTATTACATCTGGATCATCATCAGCTACAGCTGGATCGAATCCTGCATGTATTGTTTTATAAACTCCACTTTTCAAATCATCAGTGTTTGATATATCATATCTTCCCCATCTAGTAGCTGATGCTGATTGTATTCTATCTGGATTATCAACCGGCACTATTCCACCCGTATTTACTAATGCTATCGTTGCTTTACTTAATTCTTTAATAGCTGGAGCTATTGCCACTTTATCTATTTTAGGTATAGGTAGCTCAGTTTCATAACTTTCATTATTTAATTTCTTTATAATCATTTCAACAGCCCTATCAGCTGCCATTTTTTCATCTTCAATCCAAACTTGATGTCTACTTCCCCTTCCAAAATACCCTTCTGTTTTCGAATCTAATATAGCTTCATTTTTTAATATTTTGTTAGCTATTTTTGCCATGTTCGCTAAATCATGTCTCATCTTTCCAGCACTATTTCCACCATGTAAAATGTACATATATTTTTTAAACATATCAACACCTGGATTTTCTTCATGCATTGAAGTAACTACAGGTTTATTTAGTTTCTCTTTTACTGCTTTACATATTTGTCCACATGCAACTCCATATCTTCCTGCTTGAAATGCTGGTCCAGCTATGAATATATCAAAGTCTTTATCTTTTAAAAATTCAATTATAACTTCTACCGCTTCATCTGTATTTGATCCCATAAAGTTATCCCCACATATTATAGTATGAGTAACCATAGTATCTTCTAATAGTTTCTCCATCTGAATTGAAGGCCCTATAACCCCTTCTTTTATTTGTGGTTTAAAATCAGCTTTGTCTTCTCCTCCTATTTGCCCGAAAAATTGATTTAGGTACACTATAGCCTTTTTCATATTTTTACCCCCTATTTTTAAAATTCCTTCATTGTTTTAGTTGACCATCCTAACACTTGATCTCCACAGAACATGGCATTGTTTTCCATTATAATCGACCCATCTTTTTTTACTGAAGGTCCTAGTATTTCATCATCACTCCAACCTCCTGACAACCCATCTCTTGCTAAAGCATTTAATTCTCCTATAACTTTTTCCATCGGAGGTAACTGAATAAGTTCAGAAACATTCCCACAAGATACTATCGCATCTAGCTTTTCATCTAGTGTAACTAAGGGTTGTGAGTTTCCATCTCTTCCTGTACATTCATTAGTAAGACCAACTACTTTTACCCCCTCATCTTCTAGTGCAACTATACAACCTACAAAATCAGCGTCGGGATTTCCATATCCTTCTTCTGCAACTATTGCTCCATCTGCGCCTAATGTCTTAGCAATTTGCGCTACATATATAGCAGATCGTTCCTTTTGCTCTAATGATACATTCAAGTTAGATAATATAACCCCTAAAAAGTTCAAGCTTTTTCCATGTTCTTTATATAATCTTTTTATTACGGGTGCATTTTGTATATCATAAGTGGACCATTTTGATGAACATGGCATAAAGCTTCCCGATACTACAGCTCCATCTAATATTTCATTTGGATGCATTAATGTTGGCACCAAGTGATTTGTGTTCCATCCATAAGTTAAATCGTTATATCCATCTTCTTCCATTTGTGATTGTAGTTGCATAACAAATACTACACTAGGAAGTCCATTAACTTTTTCACTTCTTTTTGTAATTCCCTCAAGCTCATAAACTTCTACTTCCTCTGGCTCTAATTCTTGTACACACTTCGCTATATATTCAGCTAATTTATGGCCTGCAACTCTTAAAGCATCATTTTTCTTTTGCTGTTCATTTTTTTCAAAATCTTCATTTGTATCAGCAACTAATACTATATTTTTAATTTTAGAGAAGTAAGTATACTTTGCACCTTCTCCCCCCATATCTATTAATCCATCTTGAAATCCTCCCCAATGTTTTCCTACAACTAGCACACTACAATCTTTTAAAGCATGTGTTTTGCCATGACCACAATTTTCTAAATCGCCTGTAAAACCTGGGAATAATGCTCTATTATCTACTTTAACTCTAGGTTCTATTGCTTCTTTTACAGGACATAATCTTATCATTTCTCCAGGGTTTACAATATGTAAATCCGCATCTGTTATTCTTTCGTCCTCTTTAATAAGATTTAAGAGTTCCCCTTTATTTAATCTTAAAATCCCATTTTCATAACTTGTCTCATTGCTAAATTCTATATTTTTTACATAAAAGTTACCTATTTCCAATTTCACAATTATTCCCCCTTCTGATTTATTACTTTGATTAAATGGTAATATATTTTTAACAATCTTAGTTTGTAAAATTTATAATAATACATTTGATTTTTTTGTATTTTTCACAAATTTAACAAATATTTTAAAATTTCTGTTAAAATATTATTAAATATAGTATTGGGGGTATTTCAATGGGTATATCAGTTAGAGATGCATTAAAGCTCGATATTTTTAAAGATAGTAAAATAATAGCTGGACATAAAGGTCTAGATAGAATTATTAATAGAGTATCTGTTTTTGATTGTCCTATAGAAGTTAATAGGGATAAATTAGTCTTAAAAGAAGGTGATTTTTTTATAAGTAATTTTTTCCCATTTAAAGATGATGAAGATTATGCTTTATATGCTTTAAAGTTTATAGATTCATGTGGATGTGCTTGTTTTTGCATAACCAATGAGTATTTAAGCAGTTTTACGCAAAAACTAATAGAAGTTTGAAATGATATTAATTTTCCTATAGTTACTATAGACTATACTATTTCCTACGGAGATGTAATGAACGCAATTATGTCACTGATATTAGAAAAACAAAAAAATATTATACTTGAAATGAGAATATCTTCACTACTAGAAATCAATCTATCTAATAGTGATATAAACAATACTTTAAAATCTATAAATTATTCTTTTTTAAAGTATGTAACTGCTATATACTGTTATTCAGACAATATAAATGAGAGTTGGAATAAAAATCTAATAGATTTGTTATCAAAAAATAAATCAACTACATGCGTACCATTTAAGAATGGTTTATTGCTACTAATAACTTACAATAATATATCCAAATCTGAGTTAAGCAAAATGTTAGATTTTTATATTAATCATATAAAATATAATATTAATGATTCTATAATAGGAATTAGTGAAAATTACATACCTATAACATCCTGTAAAAATGCAATAAATCAAGCATTAGTTTCTTCTAGTTCTTACTCAATATCTAACGAAAGAATAGTTAAATATAACTCGCTAGGTACATATTCATTACTTATGTGCTGTAAAGACTTTGAAGAGTCTAAGGAACTGTACTCTAATATAATGAAACCTATTATAGACTATGATAAAGAAAATAAATCCTTTCTTTTAGAAACTCTAATAAGCTTCGTAAACCATGATGGAGATTATAAAAAAGTTTCTAATGAACTATTCCAACATGAAAATACAATTCGATATAGAATTTTAAAAGTTAAATCTATATTGAACCTAGATAAATCCAATATTGAGTTTTATGAAAAAATTTCAATAGGTGTAAAGCTTCATAAAATATATAATATATAAAAAGAGCTGTTTCATAAATGAAACAGCTCTTTTTATATTTAATTTAGAATCCTACTGGTATTCCTAAACTCATCCATACTACAAATAGTAATGTCCAAGCTATTAAAAATGTCATCGAATATGGTAACATCAACGATATAACCGTACCAATTCCAGTATCTTTCTTATATGCTTGCATAAATACTATAACCATTGCAAAGTAACTCATAAGTGGAGATATTATATTTGTAGAACTATCTGCTATTCTATATGCAGTTTGAACTACATCTGCACCTATTCCAAGCTTTAAGAACATTGGTATAAATACAGGAGCCATTATAGCCCATTTAGCTGATGCAGATCCCATAAACAGATTTATAAACCCTGTTATTATTATAAATCCAACAAGTAGTGGTATTGATCCTATATTTATAGACTGTAAGAACTCTGCTCCTCTTACAGCAATTATAGTTCCTAAATTTGTATATTCAAAGTATTTTATAAATTGAGCTGCAACGAATGCTAAACATAAGTATCCACCCATTGAGCTCATTGCTTTACTCATATGTGCTGCAACTTCTTTTTCATTTTTTACAGTTTTAGCAATTTTACCATAAACTACTGATGGTACAAAGAATAATAATGCTATTATTGGTATTAGACCATTCATTAAAGTAGAGTGATCAACTATAGAATCTAGAAAACTTGCTTTATCTAAGTTTCTTAAAAATGAATTAGGCATTGCAACAAGAATAACTAACCCAATTACCATAAATAATAAAGTAAAGTTTGCAACTTTCATCGCTTTAGCTTCTTCAGGTTTTATAGTTTGTAAATCACTCGCTCTTGACATTCCATCTGAATCTTTTGCCATTTTAGAATCATATTTACCTAATTTAGGTTCTATAATTTTTGTAGTTATTATAGTCCCTAATATTGTTATTAAAAGTGTAGATGCTACCATAAAGAAGTAGTTCGCAGTTGCACTTATACTAACTGTAGGATCAAGTATATGTGCTGCCTCATTTGTTATTCCCGCAAGCATCGGATCTACTGTCCCAATTAATAAGTTTGCACTAAATCCTCATGAAACTCCAGCAAACGCTGCTGCTATTCCTGCAAGTGGATGTCTTCCATAAGCCATAAATACTAAAGCTCCAAGTGGAATTAATATAACATATCCTGCATCGGATGCCATATTTGACATTATTCCTAAGAAAACTACAGTTGGAACTATTAATTTTGATGGTGTTACACTAACTATTTTTTTAAGTACTGTTCCTATATATCCTGAACTTTCAGCTAGTCCTATTCCTAACATTCCAACTAAAACAACTCCAAGTGGTGCAAATGAAGTAAAGTTTGTTACAGCATTTTCTAACATGTATTTAAAACCTTCACCATTTAATAAACTAACTGCTGTTATAGTTTGTTTCTCGACTTCCATTGTTTCTCTATTTATAAGTTCGGCTGTTACACTTAACCCCATACTAGCTGCTATTGCAGATATAATAGCGATTGCAACACAAAGCATTGCAAATAAAGTAACTGGATGTGGTAATTTATTACCTATGTACTCTATCCCATCTAGAGACTTCATCAAAAAACTCTTTTTTTCTTTAACTACTGATTTACTCATATTACGCCCCCTTTATTTTTATATGTATCATTCTTTTTTTATAATGGTAGCATATTGTTATATTAAAAACAATACAATTTTCCAAATATTCTTTATTTTTATAATATTTCATTTTTCAAAAACAAATTATCTCATTTTTATACATTTTAAAATTTCTAAAATATCAAAATTCAAATATAATTTTAAATAGCATAAAAAAACGACCTTTAAACAAGGTCGCTTTTTATATCAATATTTTATTTTATATTTTCTACTATTCCAGTTAGTATATTATTTAACTCGTCACTTATATCATCAACACCATTGTGAGTTACATTAACAATTTCCTTAGTCATTGGAAGTTCTCCTAAAAGTTGTAAGTTCATTTCTTTTAAGAATTCTTCTGTTTCTTCTCCATCAAATAACTTTATCTTTTTATCACAATCTGGACATTGAATATAACTCATATTTTCAACAACACCTAATACTTTTATATTAAGCATTTTAGCCATATTTATAGCTTTTGCCACTATCATAGATATCATATCTTGAGGAACTGAAACCATAACAACTCCATTTAAAGGTATGTTTTGCATTACTGTAAGTGGAACATCTCCTGTTCCTGGAGGCATATCTATTAATAGATAATCTAGTTCTTCCCACATTACATCTTTATAAAACTGTTTTACTGTGTTGCTAATTATAGGTCCCTTCCATACTATAGCTTGATTTTCTTCTCCAACCATAAAGTTTATTGACATTGTCTTTATGTTATCTTTAGTTACTATAGGATATATATCTTTTCCATTTGGTGAAGTTGCTCTTTCATCTTGAACTCCCATAAGTCTTGGAATACTTGGACCTGTTATATCCGCATCTAATATACCAACCTTATATCCCATTTTATTTAATTTTTTTGCAATAAGAGCTGTTACAGTAGATTTTCCAACTCCACCTTTTCCACTCATTACGCCTATTATATTTTTTATTTTATTATTAGGATTATTTTCTATTGTACAAGTTTCTTGCTTATTACAATTTCCTTTAGATGGACATGAATTACAATTTCCCATTTACGTTACCTCTCTTTTCTTTTGTCTACTTTATTAATTATAGTAAAATATGTATAAAATAATACACATTAAAGATCTTAATTTAATTATAAATCAAACTATTCTCAATTAATATATACCCCACATAAAAATAATAAATCATAAATAAAAAAAATTATTATATTTTAAAAATTTATTATTTTCACAATAAAATCATAAAATTTTTTAATATCTTTACTATATTTAATACTTTCTTCACTTATCCAGTCATCACGTCTTATTGAACTTTGATTTGCACTTCCTGGCTGAAAAACATTAGCTATACATCCTACCCTTACTTTATTTTCACTAGAAATACTCCAATTATATTTATGCCTTTCATCTATATTTTGAATATAATCATTGACTTGTTCTATAAGGTCCTTATAAACTATACCAGCACCATCTAGTAATAAATTCTCTAAAGTTCCTTTACTTTCATTGTCAGGAAAGAAATAATTATATAAATTAATTTTTTCTCCTTTTATATTTATTTCTTCATCTAAAAAATCTTGTTTACATATAATCATGTCTTTTTTCTTATATTTAAATTTTTCATTAAATGTTTCTTTAGCTATCTTTTGGTCTGCATCAAAAATTGCACATATACTCTTTATCTGATTTAACTCAGATTTACTCATATTACTAATATATAAATCAATTTCTTTTATAAGTCTTCCTTCTCCATTTGTACAAATAATTACAATTATAACTTTCTGATTTGTAAAATATGATGGTATCGGTACATATCTTTCGATCCTATCTTTAACAAAAGGGTATGTTCTAGGAATTTTTCTTTTCCAGATTTCAGGTAGATTATCTATACTTCTAATTTCTTTAAAACCATTTAGATCTAGAATCTTAGCTACACAGTTAGCATCATGAACTCCTTCTACGAAAAATAAAATATTTTTCATCATCTCACATCCTGACCTAATATAGTTCTTATATCTTTTAGTTTACTACCTGAAAACCTAGTTGTGTACGCATACTCATTTACAGATTCTATTCTAAAACAAGCTAAATCATCTATCTTATTTTCTATTCCCTCAATCATTGAATCAATAACTTCTAAGCTATGAGTAGTGCAAATAAGTTGAACTTTATACTCTATGCATGCTTTTACAAACCAATCAAAAACTTCTTTTATCATATCTTTGTATATAGCTGTCTCTATCTCGTCTATTAGTAATATTCCACCCTTCGAACTAATTATAGCAGATGCTAATGTAATTACTTTTTTTACTCCATCTCCAAAACTAGACAATGGCATAAGCTTAAATTTTTTATGATTCACATATATTGATGAAGTATTCATGTTCTCATTTGGCAAGACTTCAAAGCCTATTATGTTTTCATCAAACTTTCTAAGTAATTCAATAATTTTATCTTTATCTCCATCTTTTATAATTTCTATAGTTGTATTTAATGAGTTCTCCCTAAAATGATCATATGGTGTTATATATACCATTTTTATAGTTTTATAACTTCCACTAAATCTTAACTGTTTGTTTTCTTGAATATATATTTCTTTGTTAACTAATTGTTGGTTATTTTGTTTAAGACTTACAACTCCTTCAAAAACCTTACTTTCAAAATTTCTCTCCATATCATTAAAATCAATTACATCACTTAAGTTCCCTTGTATTTTAAATTCATGTTCGCATTGATTTATAATTGAGTCAATGTGAATACTTCTATTTTCATTTTGTCCTTTAGGAAACATTTCTAAAAAAAGTTCAAATTTTGATACATTATTACTATCTCTTTTAGCTGCGTTAACCAACATATTTCTTACACTATCTGGATTCTCTAATAGCGATATTGCTTCTAAAATAGAGGTTTTACCACTATTGTTATCTCCAACAATTATATTTATTGTAAGTAAATTTTCTAATTCTAAATCTTTTACACCTCTGAAGTTTTTAATATTTAAGTAACTTAAATAATTCATTTTACCACATCTCTCTTTTTATATAATCTAATAAATTATATAAAGTTATATTACTTAATATAACTTAAATACATAGTTTGTAAATTAAAATGCTAAATAACAAAATTAAAGGGAGTAATTTAAATTACTCCCTTTAATTTTGTTATTATTAAATTATATAAATAAGTTTAATCCAGAATCTTCAGCTGCACCTAAGTATGCTGCAACTCCACCTAAATCTACGCCATCTATAAGTTCTTCTTTCTTAATTCCCATTAAATCCATACTCATAGAACAAGCAACCAGTTTAACACCCATATTTATAGCATTATTTATTAATGTATCTATATCATCAACATTATGCTTTTTCATTATTTCATTTATCATTTTTGGCCCCATTCCGCCCATGTTCATCTTTGATAAAGGAAGTTTATTTGTATTGCTCGGTAACATCATATCAAACATTTTTTCCATAGTATCTTTTTGAACTTTTACTTTTTCTTTTCTCTTTAATACATTAAGTCCCCAAAATGTGAAAAACATTGTAACTTCTTTACCCATTGACGCTGCACCTGTAGCTATTATAAATGATGCTATAGCCTTATCTAAATCTCCACTAAATACTACCATTGTTGCCCCATCTTTTCCAACTTGATTGCTTAAAGAGCATGAAGTTTTTGTATTAACAGGATTTTCTCCTTTTTGTATATATGCTACATAAGCTTTTTTATCTTTATTAAACTCAGCTTTTAATAATGAGTTTCCTGTTGTTTCACACCATGCTTTTATATCTTTACTAAAAGCAACATCACTTGCTTTTACTTCTATTATATCTCCGCTTTCCATCTTTGAAACTTCTTCAAAAACTCTTCTTATTGGCCCTGGGCATTGAAGTCCACAAGCATCTAATTTAATATTTGCTTTTATATTCTCATTCATAACTGCAACCTCTTCATTTATTAACTGTTTACTTTCACTAAAGTTAACATTGTTGTTTTGATTTTCAATAGCTTTTTTAGCGCTTTTTGTAGATGAGTATGTCTTCATTCCACCATCTATATTAAAACATTTATATCCTCTTTGAGTTAATATTCTACAAGCAATATAACCTCTTAATCCAACTTGACAAGTAACATAAATGTTTTTATCCTTCGGTAACTCATTTATTCCTTCTCTTAGTGATCCAAGAGGTATATTAATAGAACCTTTAATTGAACCTGTTGCTAATTCAAATTCATCTCTTACATCTAAAACTATATCTCCTCTATCTAAAACTTTATCAACTTCATGATACTGTATAGTTTCTACATAACCTTCTATGATATTTGATGCATAATATCCTAACATATTAACGGGATCTTTAGCTGAGTTATATGGAGGTGCATAACACGGCTCTACATCTTGTAAGTCAAATACAGTTAAATTAGCTTTTATTGCAGTAGCTAAAACATCTATACGTTTTTCTACACCTTCAATGCCAACACCTTGTGCTCCGTATATTTTACCTGTTTCTTTATCAAATATCATTTTATAAGCTATAGGAAATGAACCTGGGTAGTATCCTGCACTTGAGTTTGGATGAATATGCACAACTTCATAGTCTATCCCTAGTTTCTTTAATATTTTTTCATTATTTCCAGTGGTAGCTACAGTATAATCAAAAATCTTTGCTACAGATGATCCTAATGTTCCTTTATATTTAATATTTTTTCCACATATATTGTCAGCGACTAATCTTCCCTGTCTATTAGCTGGCCACGCTAATGGTATCATTGTAGGCTTTTTATTTACAAAGTCTACAATTTCTACAGCATCACCTAATGCATATATATTCTCATCTGAAGTTTTCATATATTCATCAACAACTATAGCTCCTCTTTCATTTAGTTTTAATCCCGCATCTTTAGCTATTGATGTTTCAGGTCTAACTCCTATAGATAAAATTATTAAATCTGTCTCTATTTCTTTGCCACTGTTTAACGCTACTATTTTACCATTGTTTTTAAACTCTTTTACTCCATCATCTAAAATTAATTTAATACCATTATCTATTAAATGTTCATGTATAGTGCTTACCATTTCTACATCAAGAGGAGCCATAACTTGAGAACTAGCTTCAACTAGAGTTACATCTATACCTCTTTCAACCAAGTTTTCGGCCATTTCTATCCCAATAAATCCTCCACCTATTACAACAGCCTTTTTAGTAGTATCTTTATCTACATAAGCCTTTATTTTATCTGTATCTGGTATATTTCTTAGTGTAAATAAATTATTGCAATCAGTTATTCCATTTATAGGAGGCTTTATAGGACTTGCCCCTGGTGATAAAACTAATACATCATAACTTTCATCATATATTTCTCCTGTTTTATGATTTTTTACGTTTACTTTTTTATTTTCTTTATCTATACTAATTACTTCGCTTAAATTTCTTATGTCCATATTAAATTTATTACTCATAGCTTCAACAGTTTGAACTATAAGCTTTTCTTTTTCTGTTATAACCTCGCCTATATAATATGGAAGTCCACAATTTGCAAAAGATATATATTCACCTTTTTCAAACATAATTATTTCAAAATCTTCTTCTAATCTTCTAAGCCTTGCAGCTGTTGATGCCCCACCTGCAACTCCACCTACTACTATAACTTTTTTAGACATATTAAAATCTCCTTTTTATTTTATATTCACCAATGTATATATTATATTTTGTTAAAGTAATAACTTTAGTTTTTATAATTTTATAATTTATAATTTTATTATATTTAAAATAGGAGTATAGTTCTGTGACTTTATCACATATAAAACCAGATAAAAAAAGACTTGAGAGCTTTAAATACTCTCAAGTCTTTTTTTATTTTATATTCTATTATTTGTTTTCTTGATAATTTTTATTGTATCCTTGATTATTATTATTGTTATTGTTATATCCTTGGTTGTTATTATTGTTAAAGTTTATTTGTTTTCCTGGTATTATAGTAGATACTGCATGCTTATATATAAGATTTTGCTGCTTGTTTTCTCCTTCTAATAATACTATGTAGCTATCAAATCCCTTAACGTGCCCCTTAACTTGAACTCCATTCATTAAAAATATTGTTACAGGTATTCTTTCTTTTCTTGCATTATTTAAGAATAAGTCCTGTAAGTTTAATACTGTATTTTTCATTAGATTAATACCCTCCAAAATGATTTATCAAATTTATTATATATATTATATTCTATATTACACAACATTTACCTTTTTTTCAATATAACTAATTACATCGTTTAAAAGTATTTTTTCATCATTATAGTTATCTAAATCAAACCACTTAGCATTTTCATATCTCCTAAACCATGTTAATTGTCTTTTAGCATACCTTCTTGAATCTCTTTTTATTATTTCTATGGCTTCTTCATAAGTGTATTCATCATTTAGATATTTAATTATTTCTTTGTATCCTATTCCTTGCATAGATACTAGGTCACTTGAGTATCCCATATTTAAAAGATTGTTAACTTCATCTTCAAGTCCTTGACTTATCATTATGTCAACTCGTTTATTAATTCTTTTATATAGATGTTCTCTATCTCTATTCAAAACTATTATTATTGGTTCATACTTTTCATTTAATTTTAAATCATTACTAAAGTCACTCATTTTTTTACCACTCATACAAACTTCAATGGCTCTTATAACTCTTTTAGTATTATTTTTATGGATTCTATTTGCAGCTTCTTCATCAAGAGACTTTAATTTTTCATACATGTAGTCAATTCCATTTTCTTCAAGCTCTACTCTTAACATTTCTCTTAACTCATTGTCTGCATCTGATTTTGCAAAATCCATATTATATATAAGAGAATTTAAATAAAGGCCTGTACCACCAGTTACAAGTGCTAATTTGTCTTTTTCTACAATTTCATTTATATAATCATTAGCTCTTTCTTGAAATTCAGATACAGAAAAACTATAGTCCGGAGTAACTTCATCTATTAAATAATGTTTTATCCCATCCATTTCACCTTCTGTGACTTTTGCACTTCCCACATCCATATATTTATATATTTGCATAGAATCTGCTGATATTATCTCCATATTCATCTTTTTAGCTAATTGTATTGATAAGTTTGTTTTTCCAACTGCAGTTGGTCCCGTCAGTATGACTAAAGGTATCTTTTTCATCTGCTCCCCTTCTTTCTTACATAATTCGTTTAAACATCTTTTCTATTTCAGTTTTTGATATTTCTACAAATATCGGTCTACCATGAGGTCATGTAAAAGGGTTTTTACACATTTCAATTTGATTTAACAAACTATTGATTTCTTCATCGTATATGCTGTCATTAGCTTTTATAGCTGCTTTACAAGCCATCGATGCGAATTTTTCGCCTTTTAACTCATAATTATTTTTTATCTCATCTATGTTATCAATTATATCTAAAACAAACTTTTCAGATTCTGGTGTTCCAAATATAGTAGGTACACATCTTATCATTATATGATTTTTACCAAATATCTCTATTTCAAAACCAAACTTCATAAATAAATCTATATTATTTTCAACTTGTAGCATATCTGTCGTTGCTAATTCTAAAACAATTGGATCTAATAACATTTGCATATTTATATCCATATCGTAAAATTTGTCCATATATTTTTCAAATAACACTCTTTCATGTGCTGCATGTTGGTCTAGTAAATACATATGACTCCCTTTTTGAAGTATTATATATGTTTTAAATATAGTTCCTATAACTATATATTCACTTAATGAAAATTTGTTTTTGTCACTATTATTAAACTCTACTTGTTCATTCTTTTCTGTATATACATTTTCAGATTCTTTTATTAAACCTTCACTACTTGTAGATTTGTCCTTTAAAGTATCCTCTTCATTGATTTTTAAACTTTTGTTTTCTTCTTTTTTTTCTAATTCTACTAAATCATTAAAACTATAAACTTTGTTTAAGTCTATTGTCTCATCTAGTAATACAGTTTCTTCTTTAATGCTTTTGTTTATTTTATCATTTATATTTTTAGACTTAATACTTCTTTCTAATTCCTTTCTTTCGTCTAATTCTTGAAATGTATATGTCTGACTTTTATATTCTTTTTCTAAGTTATTTAATATACCTTGATTTATATTTTCTGGGCTAACTTGATTTTTATTATGATTCAAACTGTTATCCAAATTATTAACCTTTTTTAAATCTCGCTTTTCAAAATTATCATAAGTTTCATATTTTCCTATCAAATTAGACCTAATTAACGACTTTCTTATATACTCTTTAAGTTCTACATATATTTGTTGTTCATTTTCAAACTTCAATTCTAATTTTGTAGGATGTATGTTTACATCTATTTTAGATGGATTTATTTCTATATTTAGAAAACAAACTGCATGCTTATTTATAGGTATCAATGATTTATACCCTTCACTTATAGAATCTAGTATAATTTTACTTTTAACATATCGTTTATTTATATATATATGTTGAAGGTTTTTGTTAGCTCTGTAAACATTGTTGTTTCCTATATATCCACTTACTTTAAAAAACTGACTTTCATGATTTAACTCTATTAAATTTTCAGTTATATCTTTTCCATAAATACTTCTTATAGTGTTTATTAACTTTCCATCACCAGGAGAATTTAACATAGTTTTTTTATTATTTATATATTTAATACTAACTTTAGGATTACCTATAACGAGCTTGTTTATTAAATCACTAATATTTATAGTTTCTGCATGTGTTGACTTCAAAAACTTTTGTCTAACAGGTGTATTAAAAAATAAATCTCTTGCTATAATAGTTGTCCCATTGTTAGTTCCTATTGGTTCTTTTGATATAACTTTTCCGCCTTCTACTATAATTTTAGTTCCTACTGGCTCACCTTTATGCTTTGTAATCATTTCAATCTTAGCAACTGATGCAATAGATGCTAAAGCTTCTCCTCTAAACCCTAAAGAGTATAGATCATATAAATCATCTATTTGTTTTATCTTACTAGTTGCATGTCTTAAAAAACTTTTTTCAACTTCGCTAGATTCAATTCCATTTCCATTATCAGTTATTCTAATTAATTTTTTACCACCATCTTCTATTTCAACTATAATTTTAGAACTTTGCGCGTCAATTGAGTTTTCAACAAGTTCTTTAACTACAGAAGAAGGTCTTTCTACAACCTCACCAGCTTGCAGTTGATTTATAGTAACTTCATCTAATATATTAATTCGAGCCATATATTCACCTCATTTCATAGATAAAAATTTGTATATTTTAACTCTATTTAATTGATTTATTTAGACTTTTTAGCCTTAGTTTGTAAGCTATATAAGGCATTCATAGCATCTAATGGAGTCATATTTAAAATGTCTAATTTTTTAATTTCTTCAACTAAACTTTCATCATAAACAGACCCAAAAGCTATTTGAGTAACTGCAACTTCATCTTCTACAGTATTTTCTTTAAGTTCTTTATTTTCTTTTTTAAGCTTATTTATTTCACTTTTTAGCTTTCCTATATTTAAATTATAGTCATTTTCTTTGATATTTATATTTTCTTTGAAACTTTTATATTCATTTTGCAAAGTTTCGTACACTTTTATATCTATATGATTTTCGCTACTTTCTAATTTTTCTTTAATGTTAATAGCAGCGCTTAAATCTTGTTGAATATGATTTTTCTCTAAATCTTTTAATATTTCCTTTGATCTAGCAATAACTCTTTGCGGAAGCTTTGCAAGCTCTGCTACATATATACCATAGCTCTTATCAGCTCCACCTTCTATTATTTTTCTTAAAAATACAATTCCATCATTGTTTTCTTGAACTGCTACAGAATAGTTTTTAACATCATAAAACTCATCTTCTAATTCTACTAACTCATGGTAGTGTGTAGCAAATAAAGTCTTACATTTTATATTTGCCTGAATATATTCAACTATAGACCACGCTAAACTAATTCCATCATAAGTACTAGTGCCTCGTCCTATTTCATCTAGTATAACTAAACTTTTATCTGTTGCATTTTTAAGTATTTGAGAAACTTCAGTCATTTCAACCATAAAAGTAGACTGTCCTTGAGCTAAATCGTCACTAGCTCCAACTCTTGTAAATATTCTATCTAAAATAGGTATATTGGCGTATTCTGCTGGTACAAATGATCCTATGTGAGCCATTAATGCTATTACTGCAGTTTGTCTCATATAAGTAGATTTACCTGCCATATTTGGACCTGTAATTATGTTTATAATATTTTCACCTTGATTTAAATACGTATCATTAGGCACAAAGTTTTCTTCTCCAACTATGCTTTCAACAACAGGGTGACGTCCATTTTTTATATCCAATTTATTACTTT